>CATJSX010000042.1 GCA_949743265.1 uncultured Peptococcaceae bacterium | reverse complement strand
CTCAAGAGACAAAGTGGATTTTTTAGTGTAATAATTGGTAGGGATTATTTTTTCGCGATCATTTACTATTTCTCGCAAAATGAAACGCCATTTAGCTGCATCACATTTTAAGCAAAGTTTATAAGTGTCATCGTTTTCAAAAACGGAAATATATGTTCTTGTTTTGTTTTCTTGTAGTGTTATATAGATATAGTCACCGGCAGAAGTATGGTAACCTAAAGTGTGTTGCATCGCATCTATGAGATTAGAAAAGATTTTTTGTAACTTATTCGATTGTTGCCAATCTTTATACTTTATAGTAAGTGGCATAGGATTCTTTAACGGTGATAAAACGCACAATATTCTAGTTAATTGATGTTCGCCATATTGATAACAAGAGAATGATGTTGTTGTGGAAGAATCATTCAATAACTTCTTTGGCAGAAACATTCTTACACCAGAAGCATTATTTGCGCATACTATTTTTAAATCATTAATTATTTCCAATGGTAGACAATATTCGCTGATGATTTTTTGCAAATTATTTTTCGTAACAATGACATCGTCAACTAACTGATATAGCTTATCGGATACGGCCAAAAAAGTTAGCTCATTGTCATTTATAGATACTTTATATACATTATCAATAAAAGAATCTTTTTTTGCCGTAAAGTAACTTTCTGCTGGGTCAGCTATTGTAAATATTCCTATACCATTAGTGGATGGTGCTAGAGTAACAGTTTGCAAATCTTCTATAGATACAAAAGGCGTACTAAAATGAGCTGTAAGTATAACAAGCGGAATGATAAATTCAAATAAATTCACTATATTTTAAACTCCTTGTATAATAAATTTAGGTTAGTACAAGTAACTTATCTCTATAAGATAATTATAAGACGCTGTTGCCAACTGTGTATAGTTAAAATTAGGGAAAGGACGTCACGATTCTGTCTTGTAAACTCCTGAAGTTTCCAAAGCATTGGAGAACACATTGCAGCTTGACAAATCTATTCATAGGAGAAAGCAGTATAAGGAATAAAAACCATTAAAATAGTTATCAGATGCCTATCTGACCAAAAGGATGTTTGCAGTTAAAAATATGAGAAAAAGATTTATGAAACGTGCATGTATAAGATTATTTGTGTTCTTGACAAAACTTCCTCTGCATATTAGACTTATATTTTGATTACGCCTGAATTTCTGATTCCCTGATAATTTCAGAAGTTTTAGGAGTGAACGGTTATTATACTGCTTTGGAAATATACACTTTAGTGGCTTCTTCTAATACAATAGACATATAATAAGGCTTTCTAACAGATTATACAATTATTTCCAATTAGAAAGCCATTTGTTTATTGATGCTATTGTAATTCCGAATTAAATCGTAGTGTTCTACTTCCTTTAACAATATAATATGGGAGGGTGTCAATGAACATAGGATCAAATTCGTTATGCCCATAGTATTGGATTGCTTTTTCATTTAAATCGTTTACTGACATTAAATTTCTACTATCATAATATGGTGTATAAGATGTTGCTGACATGTCATTAGTGATTTCATTGATTTTAAAACGCCAAGCTGCTGTATCATGTACTGCTCTCGGCATATATATACCACTTTCTTTTACATTGATATACGTTCTTGTTTTATTTTCTAATAGATACATATCAATTCGATCTCCAGCAGATGTATGGAAAGTAAATGCATTATCAATTGTGCTTATTATTAAATTTGCAATACCTACTTCTTTCACAAAGGTTCCAACAACATTTTGAACTAAAATTGTTAAATTTTTGACTTGTTCAGACTTAGCAGATGAACCACTAGCTAGCTCTAAGGGTCTGCCATTAGCTAATGGTGACACGCCCCACAATATTTTTTGTAGTTGATATCCATTATATGTGTACTCTGTTGTTCCTGCTGGATACGTTCCATAGGTCGAGAAATTTTTTGGCAAAAATGCTGTAATAATTGGGTGCTCTTCACTATTGACAGCATTTCTTAGAGCATTTGCCAATTTATCATGAAGATCATATTCACTGATAGTATCTTCAACGTTATTTTCCGTAACTATAACTTCATCTACAGATTGGAACAAAGTATCCGTTGCAGCCACAACAATAATGTTTTGACCATCGGTATCTATCGCCCGATAAATATCTTGATAAATACTATCTTTTTGGGCTAGTATAGCATCATTTGTTTTATATAAGCTAGCATCTTCATGAATAGTATATATTCCAATTCCATCATCTGATTTTTTTAGATAAACTGAATTATTATTAGTTACATTAGAATCATTAGCTAATGCAAATGGTACATTATTAAATAAAAATGTTAAACACAATAAACAACTGATTGCTTTTTTTACATTTAATTTAATCGAAATATTCATCTTATTATATCTCCTGTTTCTTATTATTTTAATTATACGCACTTCTTTATTTCTATATTATTTTTTGGTTTGCATAAGAGCTCATTACAGCATTATTCAGAAGTAAATCACATATTAAAATTTCTTAAGGATTTTTAATGTTATATGAAAAATACATAAATTCCATTAAGGATAATTTTTATAATAAATATAATAAAAATGTAATTATTATATTTGTTGTAATATGATTTCTTAAGTTAAGGTCGACCGTTAATATTATAATAACTATTTTCAGCATAAAAAACAAGGTCTATCTATGTCATTTACTAGTCTAATTATGACACTTATCCAATCGTTGTTGTAATCTTTCATTTATTTTTGTCATCACATATGTCATGATGCTCTAGTTCTTATAGTCCATAATGGAGCAAACCGAAAAAGTGCTTTGAAAAGCATTTTTTCGGTTTGCTCCATTATGATTTATTGGCAGCTATTTCAGCTAGTTATTTTTTTAGAAACATATTCGATAATAATGTCGACACATTTTTCTGTCCCCATAGAGCTGTCAATACAAAGGTCGTATTGATGTGGATCGCCCCACTTCTTGCCAGATATATTCTTATAATAAGCAGCTCTTGCCGCATCAGAACGTTCGACATTTTTTCGACCTTCCTCATACGTATCGCCATACATTTCCATTACTTTTTTTATACGATATTTTTTAGGCGCATGGATAAAAATTCGTACCAGATTTTTATTATGACGTAGAACATAATCTGCTGAACGTCCTATAATGACACACGAGCCTGCTTCTGCAATCATTTTTATTACTTTGTCTTGTGCTATGATGGCTTGTTGTATGACATTTGTGCTTAGATACAATTCACGCATGACGGCATTTTCATCTGAATTTATATTAGAAATAAATTCGTTCGCAAGACCGCTTTCTTTTGCTGCAATAGCAGTCATTTCTTTGTAGTAGCACGGAATATTTAGTTTTTCTGCAACTAACTGTCCGATATACTTTCCTGCTGTGCCGTGTTCACGAGCAATCGTAATAATTGCGCCGGGAGAAGAAGTTTGTATGGCTTTAAAACTTACTTTTGGCTGTATTTGTTGTTTTTCTTGTTCTAATGATTTCCATAGCTGTACCATGACAACGCATGTAATGGCAATAGCGATAATATCAGCAATGGGAGCTGCCCAAAAGATACCCGTAACGCCGTCAAAAATGGGTAAAATCAATGAAAAAATAATCAATAACATATCTCTTAAAATAGATAATGGGGCGGCGGTTTTAGCATGACCTATGGATTGTAAGAAAATAGCGCAAACTTTTTGCACGCATGTAAAAATTATCAAAGAAAGATAAATTCGTAAGCAAAGAACCGCGAATTGTGTGTATAGTTCTCCATCTGCTCCAAACATTTTAATGAATAAAAGAGGAAATGTTTCAAACAATATGGTGCATATTACGCAAACAATAACTGTCCATTTGATGATGAGCTTTAAAAGTTGTTGTACCCTACTATAATTTCCAGCGCCGTAGTTATATCCTACAATCGGCTGTGCGCCGGCAGCAATACCGATTGCAACATTTAGGACAATCTGAAATAATTTCATAATGACAACGAAGGCGGCTAAAGGAATATCAGCGCCATAAACAGAAGCAGCGCCGTATTTTACCAGCAAGATATTGTTTATGATGGTAATAATCACAATGGACAATTGTGTCAGAAAACTGGAAGCGCCCAAAGTGATGATACGTTTCAAAATGAGGGTATTTGGCAAGAAACTTTTAAAAGATATTTTGAAAGTTTTGCTTTTACGTAAATACAAAACGCAAATAATAAAACTGACAAACTGACCTAATATTGTTGCGTAAGCTGCCCCTTTAATGCCTAGATTTAAAACGAAAATTGCTAAGGGATCACCTATGATATTGATAATTGCGCCAACTAACATCGCGCACATAGCATAACGAGGGCTTCCGTCTGCTCGAATGATAGAGGCAAGGGTATTTTGGGCTAAAGCTATTGGCATCATAAAATAGATAATGAAGCCATAGTCATGCGCCAGTGACAAATTAGCCTCTGTTGCGCCGATTAAAAGCAGCAGATTATCTCCTAAAAGATAGCTAATAGCTACGAGCACTACGCCACAGAGGAAAGAGCATAACATGCTGTTGCCGACACCAGAATGAATATCTTGTGTTTCATTTTTCCCAGAAGAAACGCTTAGATGGGCAGCTGCACCATCCCCAAAGAGCAATGATATACCCCAACCAATAACTGTAATGGGGAAAATGACGCCCGTTGCAGCATTTCCTAAATAGCCAATGCCATTGCCTACAAAAATCTGGTCAACGATATTGTAAAGGCAGGAAATAATTAGTGAGAAAATGCATGGGATTGCAAATTGCCTTAGCAATGTACCTACTTTCTCTGTGCCTAAATAATTGTTTTGTTCCATGAAAAAATAACCTCCTGTTTTTACAGACAAAAAACGACACATGCTTTTGCATGTGTCGCGTAAATCAAACACGTTTCACATGCAGTAGCTTTCAATACCGTAATCAGATTTACGTGCAAAGCACTACATGTGTCGTTGAATGACTGTATTCATTTTTAAATTTCGGTGATATTATATCAAAATTAACTTTCAAAAGTCAAGAAAGCAAATTTAGAAAAATTAAATACGCTTACTGGTTTAGATTATTACTAATAAGATAGCAATTGTTTGGTTTAAATCGTATGATAACATAAAAGAACGCTATTTTTATTTTTTGTAAAAAGAACGAGTATCATATGTTTTTGTATCATAAAATCATTTTATGATGAATTATTCCAAAAATCTTTCTTGTTTGGCATAGGGATTTTGGAAATATGGACAGAATAAAACTAAATAAAGTTTAATCTGCTGGAGTGGGTTAATAAAATTTGGTTTGTAATTTTTGTGATTTTGATGAACGATTGATGTGGATAATGGCAGGAGGATGAAAGTGTGAAGTTTTTATGGGATCATGATACGCGTAAGCGGACCATTTCAAATATAGTAGTTGTTATTGTGGGAATTTCTTTTTGTTTTTTATTATTAAATTTGGATAAACTGCATAGCGGTTTGAATTTTTTTATGACCATTGTGACGCCTTTTATTTATGGATTTGTTTTGGCTTATTTGCTGACAGGACCCGTGAAATTTTTTGAGCGGACATGGCTGAAAAAATTGGAGCAATATAAGTATTTGCGGCGGTATAGGCGACCGATAGCCATTATTTTAGCGATGGGAATTACGGTTTTTGTTTTGGGTGCGCTATTGTCAGTAGTGGTACCGCAGCTAATAGATAGTATGTTTATGCTAGTCAATAATATTCAGCGGTATTTAGGCGATATTGATGTTTGGATGCGAGAATTATTGGAAGAGTTTCCGGTAGAAATCAGCAATGAAGTTTATAAGGAAATTCTGGCAGCATGGAAAACCATTCTAAATATTTCTAGTGATATTATGGTGAAAGGTTTCCAATATTTATTAGGAATGACTGGACAACTTACCAGCAGCTTATTGAATATTTTTGTTGCCGTTATCGTGTCAATTTATTTGCTGACCAGCAAAGAGAAATTTTTTGCACAGATAACCAAAACGCTCTATGCTTGTCTGCCCAAGCATATTGTTGAACAAGTTTTGAGTGTGGGGGCGTTAACGAATAAAATTTTTAATGGTTTTATCAATGGCAAGATTATTGATTCGGCGATTATTGGCGTTTTGTGTTTCGCTTGTTTAACAATTTTAAAGATGCCCTATGCCTTATTAGTTAGTGTAATCGTAGGCATTACCAATATTATTCCTTTTTTTGGCCCTTTTATCGGGGCAGTGCCCAGTACGTTTATTATTTTTATTGTGGATCCATTTAAAGCTTTATTGTTTTTGGCGTTTATTTTTTTGTTACAGCAATTCGATGGAAATATTTTAGGACCAAAAATTTTGGGCAATTCTACCGGTTTACCAGCTATTTGGGTATTGTTTGCTATATTAGTAGGCGGTGGATTAGCGGGTTTTGTTGGTATGCTAATTGGCGTGCCGACTTTTGCTGTTATTTATGCGTTGCTTAAAAATTATCTGGAAAGACGTTTGGAAGAAAAAGGATTGAGCAAACAAACGGAGGATTATAGTCATGGGTATAAGGAGGAAAAAGAGTAGCAGGAAAATCATGTTCTATAAATTGGTTAAATAGATAAGTATCGCAGTGCAGAGAAAGGCTATAAAAATGATAAATTATGATTTTAAAAATAATTGGTGATTAAGTTGTTTTTTGGCGCGATTTGATGATATAATAAAACACATTCATCATAGAAAAATAAAGTAATGATTAGCGAGGTGGTGTTTGAGATGAGCGCAAAAGTTATTCGTGATATCAGCTATATGGAAAATACTGTACAAACAACAATAGGAAGTCGTTTGCCGGAAGAAGTTGGCGAGATTTATCATCCATCAAAGCATTATGCTGTTATTGGTCAGCGTTTTGCTCTACTATTGAGAGAAGCTGGTTTTAAGCTGACTGATTTTGAACGGTTAGTGATCGTGTTTTCTCAAGCCATGCCTAAAGGTGAAGCGGCAATTTCTGAGCGAATTACTGATAAGTGGATGCGTTATGTTGATTATGGCTTGTCGGTGGAAGATTTTGAGCGCTTGAGTGATGCAGAGAAACAGCAGGAAATATTTCAACTGACTAAAGCGATTTTGTTGAACTTTTTTGCTGATACGAAAGAAAAGAAACGTATGGTAGAAGATGCTGCTAAAAAAATTGAAAATGATGGCGAAGCGTTGGATATTGTTTATCAAATGAAAAATGATAAAGCTGTTAATGTTAAGGTGATGGCTAAGTTGTTTGATAACGGCGAGTGTCAAATGAATGTTTTGGTGGAAAGTATGGCTGGAAAATTGATCAAGGAACAGCAGTTAGTTCGTGCGGAATCATTAGCACAGGCTTTGCAGTATGCTGGAACGATTTTGATTCGTAAAAATCGTGTGGTGATCAAACCAATTAACAATGTTTTGACTAAGGATTTGCAGCCAGTAGAAATTATTTTTGAGCTGGCATAATAAAAAGAGGAAATACAGTCTTTTAAGACTTTATTTCCTCTTTTTGTTAAAATAGTTTATGCATTGAATGATTTGGGACAGAAAGGGGATGATGGTTTGCTGAGTATGACAGGCTATGGGAGCGGGGAATATGATAATGGGCAGTTAAAAATTATGGTAGAAGTCAAGGCGGTCAATAATCGTTATAGTGAATATGTGATTAAGCAGCCACGTAACTATATGGCGTTGGAAGATAAAATAAAAAAATATGTTGGCATGTTTATTGAGCGAGGACATGTGGAAATCTATATCCGCGTACAGTATATGGAGAGCGAAAGCCAGTTGCATATTGATCAAGAGCAGGCAACGGTTTACCATGATGAGTTAAGAACGCTTTGTCGACTTTTAGGTGAAGAATATGTTTTTGATGGCTATCGATTGTTGTCTCTGCCGCAGGTTGTTATAGAAGAAAAAGCAGAGGAAGATTTGCAAGCAGTGTGGTTAGTGATGGAAAAAGCATTGGAAAAAGCAATGAAGCAGCATATGGCAATGCGCAAGCAAGAAGGTGCGGCTATTGAAGCAGATTTGCAGGAAAAATTGACTAGTTTGCATAATCTGCATCATGATATTGAAACGCGAGCACCGCAAGTGATCATTCAGTATCAGCAGCGTTTGCATGAGCGAATGAATGAATTGCTGAATGGTGTGGAGATTGAACAGGAACGATTATGGCAGGAAATCGCAATCATGGCAGAAAAAAGTTGCATTGACGAAGAATTGGTGCGGTTGAATAGCCATTTGGGACAGTTTGCTCAAACGATGGCAGAGCAAGGAGCAGTCGGTCGCAAGTTGGATTTCTTGATTCAGGAAATGAATCGTGAAACTAATACGATAGGTTCTAAAGCTAACGATTTGCAAATTGGGCAGCTAGTAGTGGCAATGAAAAGCCAACTGGAAAAAATCAGGGAACAAATACAAAATATTGAATAGCAAAGGTTGCGATAACGATGCAGTTTATCAATATTGGTTTCGGCAATATTGTCGCCGTTCATAAAATTGTTGCTATAGTAGCGCCAGAGGGAGCGCCTATTAAACGTAGTATTCAAAAAGCCAGGGAAGCAGAGCAATTGATCGACGCTACGCATGGGCGTAAAAGCCGAGCAGTGATTTTTATGGCGGAAGGGCAGCTGGTACTTTCGGCTTTGCAGCCGGAAACGATTATCAGCAGGATTGCAGCAGAAGCAGAATAGGAGGAGTAAATGCAGCAGAAAGGCGTATTGTTGGTAATTTCAGGACCGTCTGGGACTGGCAAAGGGATGATCTGTCAAAAGTTGCGGGAAGATATGCCTATCAGATATTCAATTTCAGCGACAACGCGCAAACCCAGAGAAGGGGAAGTTCATGGCAGAGAGTATTTTTTTTATGAAAAGCAGGCGTTTGAAACATTGATAGCGCAAGATGGTTTGCTGGAATGGGCTAAAGTATATGATAATTATTATGGTACACCGCGGGAATTTGTAGAAAACGTATTAAATAGTGGCGAAGATTGTTTATTAGAAATTGATACGCAAGGAGCAATGAACGTTAAGCAAGCAATGAATGACGCTGTGCTTGTTTTTATTGCGCCGCCGTCGTTAACGGAGTTGCGTCGCCGCATTTTGGGTAGAGGAACAGAAAGTATAGAAGAAATTGATAAACGAATGAGTTGTGCGGCTGATGAAATAAGCTTCATTAACCGGTATGATTATGTTATAATAAACGACGAAGTTGATAAAGCGGCGCAGAAACTGTTGTCAATTTTGCAGGCAGAACGATGCCGAGTCAGTCGGAATGATGGATTCATACTGACAGAATAATCTTAAGGGGGACATTTTATTATGATTAAACCTTCGATTGATGAGCTGTTGGAAAAAGTAGACAGTAAGTATTCTTTAGTCGTAGCGGCGGCGAAAAGAGCTAGAGAATTGGTTGACGGCGCTGAGCCAATGGAAAAAGCAGAGTCTTCCAATAAACCGGTTAGCATTGCGTTATGTGAGATAGGTCATGATAAAGTCGTTTATGAACAGACTAAAGAAGGGATTAAATAGCTTAATCGTTAACAGGGGGTCAACGTGATGAAAATCAAAAATATTGTCTTAGGCGTAACGGGTGGGATTGCTGCTTATAAAGCGGCAGAGCTTACCAGCCGATTAAAAAAAGAAGGTTATGATGTGCGTTGTGTCATGACTAAAAGCGCACAGCAGTTTTTGTCACCGTTGACACTGCAAACATTATCTAATCATCCGGTGATCACTGATTTATTTGCCGCGCCTACTACTCAGTGGAATGTCGAACATATCGCTTTGGCAAAATGGGCAGATGTATTTATTATTGCTCCTGCCACCGCTAATATTATTGGCAAGATGGCAGCTGGTATAGGTGATGATTTTCTTTCAACCTGTGTGATGGCAACGAAAGCGCCTATTGTTTTAGTACCAGCGATGAATGAGGCGATGTATGAACATCAAGCGGTTGTGGATAATATTGCGTTGCTAAAGAAGCGAGGGTGTTTTTTTATTGAGCCAGCAGTAGGCAAGTTGGCTTGCGGCGATAGTGGAAAAGGAAGAATGGAAGAACCCAACGTTATTGTTGATTATCTTAAGCGGTTGGGACGGTATGATTTAACAGGAAAGAAAATTTTGATTACAGCAGGACCGACACGAGAAGCACTTGATCCGGTGCGCTTTCTGACCAATCATAGTAGCGGGCGTATGGGGTATGCTTTAGCAGAAGCAGCCTATGAGCGCGGCGCTCTAGTGACTTTGATTAGTGGACCAGTGAATTTGGCAGCGCCAACGGGGGTCGATGTTATTAAAGTGGACAGCGCTTTGGCGATGTATGAGGCTGTGTTAGCCCGTTTTGACGAACAAGATGCTGTTATCAAAGCTGCGGCAGTGGCGGATTATCGACCAGAGACGGTATCAGCAGAAAAAATTAAGAAAAAAGACGGCGATTGGCTAGTCAAATTGGTGCGCAATCCCGATATCTTGGCAGAATTAGGCGGAAGAAAGACACGGCAGATTTTGGTAGGATTTGCGGCGGAAACAAATGATGTAGAAGCGAATGCTCGCAAAAAATTAGTCGCAAAAAATTTAGATTTAATCTGTGCTAACGATATCACTGAGGCAGAAGCAGGATTTGGGACAGAAACGAATCGTTTGACTATTTATCGTAAAGATCAAAGCAAAATTAGTTTGCCTTTAATGAGTAAAAAACAAGCGGCTGATTTGATATTAGATCAAATAGGACAGCTTTGGCAGAATGAATGATTAAAATGAAATCCAACAAGGAGTTGACCAACTATGCGAAAATTTTTTACTTCTGAATCTGTGACAGAAGGCCATCCTGATAAGATTGCCGATCAAATTTCGGACGCTATTTTAGATGCTATTATGGAAAAAGATCCGCAAGCTAGAGTAGCTTGCGAAACTTTTTTGACAACGGGAATGGCGTTGATAGCTGGTGAAATTAGCACAAATTGTTATGTAGATATGCCTAAAATCGTGCGGGAAACCATTAAGGAAATTGGCTATACTGATGCTCGCCAAGGGTTTGACTATAAAACATGCGCGGTATTGACGGCTATTGATGAACAGTCACCAGATATTGCCATGGGGGTAGATCAGGCGCTAGAAGTCAGAGAAGGTGGACAAGAAGATATTGAAGCTATCGGTGCGGGAGATCAGGGCATGATGTTCGGCTATGCTACCAATGAGACGGACAGTTATATGCCGTTACCAGTAGCTTTAGCACATCAATTGACCAGAAGACTGACATATGCTAGAAAAAGCGGGCTTTTGCCTTATTTATTGCCTGATGGTAAATCGCAGGTAACAGTGGAATATGAAAACGATCAGCCTGTGCGTATTGATGCGGTGGTTATTTCTACGCAGCATAAAGCAGAAGCAGAGCTGGCAGAGATTCGCAGTGATATTATTGAAAAAATTATTAAACCCGTATTGCCAGCGAAATTTTTAGATGCCAATACTAAATATTATATTAACCCTACTGGTCGTTTTGTCATTGGCGGACCGCAAGGAGATGCTGGTTTAACAGGACGGAAAATTATTGTAGATACTTATGGTGGAATGGCGCGTCATGGTGGCGGCGCGTTTTCTGGAAAAGATTGTACTAAAGTCGATCGTTCCGGTGCATATGCCGCACGTTATGTGGCTAAAAATATTGTTGCTGCTGGTTTGGCAGATCGTTGCGAGGTGCAATTGGCTTATGCCATTGGCGTTGCGCATCCGGTATCAGTATTAGTAGAAACCTTCGGTACGCATAAAGTAGCAGAAGAAAAAATTGCTCAAGCGGTGCTGACTGTTTTTGACTTGCGCCCTGCGGCAATTATTCGCGACTTGGATTTAAGACGACCTATTTATCGGCAAACGGCGGCTTATGGGCATTTCGGACGTAATGATTTGGATTTGCCGTGGGAAAGATGCGATCGTGTAGAAGCATTACAGCAAGCGGTTCAATAGGTCAACATAAAAAAGCAGGTGAGGCAAAACGCCTGCTTTTTTGGTACTGAAGAGCAAAGAAGGGAAAGTATTGTGAAAATCGTTCGCGTTGCTGTGGCGTTAATGCATGCGGATAAGGGAATATTGGATTATCGAGTGCCTGAATCGTTGCTTGAGCAAGCGCAAATCGGGACTAGAGTAGAAGTGCCGTTAGGTCGCGGTCATCGTTTGGTGCAAGGGTATATTGTGGCTTTTGCAACAGATGAAGGAGCGCTAAATTATAAGACTATTGCTGGCGTTTTGGATGAAGTGCCGCTTTTAAGTTTGGAACTAGTTCAGTTAGCGCTATGGGTAAGCGAACGATATATAGTGCCTGCATTTTTGGTTTTGGAATATATTTTGCCCAAATTCGCTCGGCAGATACAGGAAGTCGTTTATCAATTTGTTGCTCAGCCAGAAGAGTATGACTATCACCGCATTTTTTTGTCAGCGCAAAGCGAACGATTGGCAGACGCATTGCGAAAGGAACCAAAAACCCAAAGGCAATTGCTTAAGATGTTTGGCAATGATTATCAGGCTTATTTGGAACCGCTATTGAACGCTAAGTTGGTTGAAACAACAAGCCGTTTTAAACAACAAGGCGGCAGTAAAAAAACGTATTGTTATCAAAGTTTGCTGAAGCCAGAAGAATTGGCCACTGATTGGGTGCAAAAAAGGCTTGGACGGGCTCGAAAACAACGGGAATTACTGCAGTATTTGGCTTATGAAGGTCCGTTAGAAGGACGAAAACTGCAAAAATTTTGGCCCAATTATCGAGAATTGACAAAAGCGCTATTGGAAAAAGAGCTGATTAGTCGTCAAGAAATCATGTCTACTAAAACATCAGAGGAAACAACTGTCTTTTATAATGATGCTCAATTAGTTTTGAACAATGATCAGCAGGTGGCAGCAAAACAAATTGTAGCGTTATTGGACGCTAATCGGTATCGATCAGTATTGATTCATGGCGTAACAGGCAGTGGAAAAACAGAAATTTATTTGCATAGTATAAAACATGCGCTAATACAAAATAAAGGCGTTTTGGTTTTGGTACCGGAGATAGCGTTGACGCCACAGTTAATTGGACGTTTTGCCAGTGTTTTAGATGTATCCATAGCAGTTTTACACAGTAGTTTATCCGATGGGCAACGATATGAAGTATGGCAGGGGCTGAAGCAAGGGCAAATAAAAGTAGTTATTGGCGTGCGTAGCGCCGTTTTTGCGCCAGTGGAAAATCTGGGATTGATTATTATGGATGAAGAACACGAAACGACTTTTAAGCAAAGTGAACCTGATCCGCGTTATCATGCTCGCGATGTCGCTTTAAAGCGGGGAGAAATGAATCAGGCGGTAGTTATTTTAGGCAGCGCTACACCGTCAATACAGAGTTATTATCGGGCGTTAACTGGCGAGCATCTGTTGTTGACCTTAAAAAAAAGAGCTAAAGCGCAATCCATGCCAGCGGTTGATATTGTCAATATGGCGCAAGAATTCAAAGCAGGCAATCGCAGTATTTTTAGTCGTCAATTGCAAATGGCTGTTGAAGAAGCAATTAAAAAGGGAGAGCAGGTTATCTTGTATTTGAATCGGCGAGGATTCGCCAGTTCTGTTGTTTGCCGTGAATGTGGCTATACGATGATGTGTCGCAAATGCAATATTGCGCTGACCTATCATAAAGGGCAAAATGTCTTAAAATGTCATTACTGTGATTATATCGTGCCGAACCCAAAGCATTGTCCTAATTGTGGAAGCCAATTTATTCGCCATTTTGGTTCTGGTACTCAGTTGGTTGAAGAACAGGTACGTAAAACGTGGCCATATTTGCAGACGGTGCGTATGGATATGGATACGACGCAAAATAAAAATGCCCATCAAAAAATTTTGGAAATATTTGCTAAAGGAGAAGCGCAGATTCTCATCGGAACACAAATGATTACTAAAGGTTTGGATTTTCCCAATGTGACGGTAGTTGGTGTAATAGCTGCTGATATTACGCTTAATATGCCTGATTATACTGCCAGCGAACGAAATTTTCAGCTATTGACGCAAGTGGCTGGTAGAGCAGGACGCGGCGATAAGCAAGGGGTAGTCGTGGTACAGACGTATAATGCTGAACATTATAGTATTCTTTGTGCGCAAAAACATGATTATGAAGCGTTTTATCAGCAGGAAATCCGCAATCGGCAGTTGCTGGAATATCCACCTTTTACTGTTTTGGCGCGTTTTTTGTTGAGCGATTTTGATGAGCAGGAAGCGCAAAGAATGGCTACATTGTTAGGTGACTTTTTAGCTGAACACTATCCGCAAATAGAGCGGTTAGGACCATCAGCAGCGCCTATAGAGAAAATTCGGGAGCGGTACCGTTATCATTTGGTTTTAAAGCATCATGATCTGAATTTGCTGCTTGAAGCTGCCAATCGTGGGCAAATTTATATGAATGTATCAAGAAAGAGTAAAACTTTGCGTATTGTTATTGATGTTGAACCCCAAAGTATTTTATAGTTTAGAAATAGAATATGACATGGGGAAGTGATAAATAAGGTTAAGGGGGATTTTGGTAATGGCTGTTTATAATATCGTAGAAAAAGAAGATGAATTATTACGGGAACGCAGTAAAAACGTCCCGAAGATTACCACCAATGTTTTGAAACTATTGGATAATATGCTGGAAACCATGTATAAATCTAATGGTGTGGGCTTAGCGGCGCCGCAGGTAGGTGTGTTGAAACGCGTAATAGTGATTGACATTGGTGAAGGACCAGTTAAGTTAATCAATCCAGAAATTGTAGCGTCTTCGGGATCGCAGTTAGGAGCAGAAGGATGCTTGAGCTGTCCGGGATTGATTGGTGAAGTCAAGCGTGCCAAACGCGTCACAGTTAAAGCGCAATTGCCTAATGGTGAAGAAACAACCATTGAGGCAGAGGATTATTTTGCTGTTGTTTTACAGCATGAGATTGATCATTTAGATGGGATATTGTTTATTGATAAAGCTAAGCGGATTCAGGCACAATAGGAGGGAAAGCCATGCGAGTTGTCTTCATGGGAACGCCGGATTTTGCGGTAAAGAGCTTGGACGCTGTATTGAAGGCTGGTCATGAGGTAAAGGGTGTCATTACTCAGCCTGATCGTCCAAAAGGACGGGGCAAAAAAATGCTGCCACCACCGGTTAAAGAGCGAGCGCTGCAGCTTGGTTTGCCGCTTTATCAGCCGCAGTCAGTGAAGGATGAAGCATTTTTGGCATTGCTTAAGCGACTAGAAGCAGAGGTTATTGTGGTGGCGGCATATGGACGAATTTTGCCTCAAAGCGTGTTGGAATTGCCGCTTTTTGGCTGTATTAACGTGCATGGCTCACTTTTACCACAATATCGCGGAGCGGCGCCTATCCAGCGGGCGATATTAAACGGCGATAAAGAAACTGGTGTGACAATTATGCAGATGGCTGCTGGTATGGATACAGGCGATATTCTGTTAAAAAAAGCGGTGCCTATCGGCGAAAACGATACGACTGGTCAGTTGTTTGAGCGGCTGGCGTATTTGGGTGGTGAATTGTTAGTTGACGCTTTGGAGGCGTTAGCCGCAGGGCGACTGCAAAGGGAAAAGCAAAATGAGGCTGAAGCCACTTATGCGCCAATGTTGAGCAAAACAGATGAAATCATTGATTGGCAGAAACCCGCGTATATTTTGCACAATCAAGTTCGCGGCTTGAACCCAACGCCCGGTGCGTACACGTTTTTTAACGGAGAGCGGCTGAAAATATGGGAAACGCAGGTGCTTGACGATAATCAAAATCGTCCGGCAGGCAACGTTTTAAAAGCTGATGGCGAAGGATTGGTTATAAGCTGTCAAGAAGGTGCATTGAAGTTGCTAACAGTGCAGCCGGCGGGGAAAAAAATAATGAGTTTTAAGGATTTTGTCAACGGCGTTACTTTTGATATGTCTTCGAGGTTAGGGCAATGAAAGAGGGAAAGAAACGGCTGTTTATTTTGTTGGGCTTGAGCATTTTAGTAGTTTATGGTGCAATTTTTGCTTTTATTTGGTTTTTGATCAGTAATCGCTCGCCGTTGTTCAACAAAATTTTGCTTATCAGCATTGTTGCCGCTTTTGTTGTTATCATGTTGTTTATGGCTGGCGGATTGTTGCTGTTGGTTTTTAGTTTGTGGCGATTTAAATCTTCTCGACGGTTAAATAAATTTAATCGGTGCGTTGTAGAAATTTTTTTCCCAGCAGTTTCTCGTATGGGTCGTTTGTTAGGAATAGAACAGCAGACCATTGAGAATTCCTATATTAAGATTGTTAATCAAATGACGGCAGCCAGCGGGGAAAAATTTCGGGCAGAGGAGATTTTGATTTTGGCGCCGCATTGTTTGCAAAATGTGAACTGCCCGCATAAGATAACTATAGATGTGCAGAATTGCCACCGCTGCGGGCGATGTAGTGTCAATGGGCTTTTGCAGATGGCAGAGGAGATGGGCGTCAAGCTGGTAATTGCCAGCGGCGGAACTTTTGCGCGTAAGTTTGCTCAGGAATTAAAGCCTAAAGCCATTGTTGCCATTGCTTGTGAGCGGGATCTGACCAGCGGTATTCAAGATATGCAAGGGATACCTGTTTTGGGGGTATTGAATGAACGACCTAATGGACCTTGTTATAATACCAATGTGCAGTTGTGTAAGGTGCGGCAAGCTGTTGAGCAGTTGATTGATGAAATCTAATTTTTGATAAGGAGGAGACAAAAATGCTGTTTTGGGATGTTTTTTTAATTCCGGCACTTATTTTGTCAGTGTATGCACAATTCAAGGTTAATTCGACATTTAATCGTTATTCGCAAGTGGCAAGCCAGCGCGGAATGACAGGATATGATGTTGCCCGATATATTTTGGACAAAAATGGGTTGTATCATGTTTCTATTGAGCGGGTTGACGGTCACTTAAGTGATCATTATGATCCTAGAAGCAAGGTTATACGCTTGTCTTCATCGGTGTATAGTGATCGTTCTATTGCTGCTTTAGGTGTAGCAGCTCACGAAGTAGGGCATGCAATTCAACATGATATTGGGTATTGGCCGCTGTATGCACGTAATACGATTATCCCTGTAACTCAGATAGGCTCTTATTTATCTATACCAATTTTTTTGCTGGGCTTGATCGTTAGTAGTTCGACCTTTATCCAGATTGGGATACTTCTTTTTATTGCTATTGTTTTTTTTCAGATTGTGACGTTGCCGGTAGAATATAATGCTAGTCATCGTGCGGTTGCTGTTTTAGCGGGAGACGGTATTTTATCGACTAATGAACTGAAAGGAACTAAAAAAGTATTGAGTGCAGCGGCGCTGACGTATGTAGCGGCAGCCGTGATGGCAATTTTTCAACTGTTGAGATTGCTGGTGATTTCCGGTGTGATTGGAGGCGGCGATGATTAAGTCAGCGCGTCAAATTGCCTTAGAAGTTATTTATCAAGTGAATGAAGAAGGAGCCTACGCCAATATTGCTTTGGATCAGGCTCTTTTGGCATGTCAGTTAAATGACAGCCGAGATAAAGGGCTGGTTACTGAATTAACGTATGGCAGTATCAAAAATCGCGGTCATCTTGATTATATCTTGGATCAATTTGCTAAAGTCAAAACAACAAAGATGGATAAAATGGTGCGCAATATCTTGCGGTTGGCACTATACCAAATGTTATATTTGGAACGTATTCCCACGTCAGCGGCCGTCAATGAAGCCGTTAATCTAGCCAAAAAAAATGCTAATCGCGGCAGCGAGAAATTTGTGAACGGTATTTTACGCAATATTGACCGCAATCGAGAAAAAATTGTTTATCCGCAAAAAAAACGCCAGCCAGTACAGTATTTCAGCGTGATGTATTCTTTTCCGCAATGGATGGTGGAACAATGGTATAAAAATTACGGTGCTGCACAAACAGAGGCTTTATGTCGTTACTTCAATGAGCCGCAACCTTTATGGATCAGAGCAAATACGTTAAAAATTTCGCCCAAAGAATTAGAACGGCGATTGTTAGAGCGAGGATATCAAGTAACGGCCAGTCATGTGATTGAAGAAGGACTGTGCCTTTCTGGAGAATTCAATTTGCATCAGTTGGATTTGTTTCAAGATGGGTATTTTATTGTGCAGGATTTAAGTTCAATGCATGTCGCTCATGCAGCAGCGCCGCAAAAAGGGCAGCGGGTACTAGACGTTTGTAGTGCGCCGGGTGGTAAAACGACGCATTTAGCACAGTTGATGGATAATACCGGTGAGATTGTAGCGTGTGATATTCATGCTCATCGGCTGCAGCTGATAGAAGAGAATGCCGCACGACTAGGCATTACTAACATTATCACTCAATTAGCCGACGGACGTCATCTTGGCGAGGTGTTGACGGGAACTTTTGATGTGGTGCTTGTTGATGCGCCTTGCTCAGGTTTAGGCGTTTTAGGGCGTCGCGCCGATGCTCGCTGGAGTAAGCGTCGCAGTGACATAAAACTCTTAGCGCAGCTTCAGCAGGAAATTTTGCAACAAGCGGCGGCTTTGACTAAAGCAGGCGGCACATTGGTGTATAGTACCTGTACGATGACAGCAGAAGAAAATCAGCAAGTAATAGACTCTTTTTTAGCTGATCATTCCGAATTTATTTTGGATACACAGCTAACGCAGTGTTGGGGTGAAACGGAATATCAGGCGGGCATGGTGCAGTTTTTGCCTTTTCGGGATCATATGGACGGATTTTTTATTGCAAAATTGAAGCGAAGCGGGGAGCGAAAATAATGAGCGAATTGCGCAGCTGTGATTTAAGAAGTTTGGAAGAAATGATGCAGCAATTACAACAACCATCGTTTCGGGCAAAGCAAATTTTTGGCTGGGTTCATCAAAAAAATATTACTGATATAACGCAAATGAGCAATATTGGCAAAAATTTGCTTGCTATGTTGCAAAATGAGCATACGCTGGGCGTAATGCAACTGGAAAAACGACAAGTATCGGCAGATGGGACAGAAAAATATTTATTTCGTTTGAGCGACGGCGAATTTATTGAGTGTGTGCTGATGCGGTACCGAGGCGATATGAGCAAAGCGCGCAATACGCTTTGCGTTTCTTCACAAGTTGGATGCGCTATGGGCTGTATTTTTTGCGCTACAGGTCAAAGCGGATTGGTGCGGAATCTTTCTGTTGGTGAAATTGTGGGACAAGTTTATGAAGTTAATGCATTGCTTGGAGAGAAAATGCCCGTTGGTAATGTGGTTTTTATGGGCATGGGTGAACCTTTGCTGAACTTGGACAATGTGCTCAAGGCTATTGAGTTGCTTAATGATGTTCAAGGACAGAATATTGGGATACGGCGAATGACTATTTCGACGTGTGGCATTGTACCGCAAATTGCACGATTAGCGCAGGCGCAAAAAGATTTTGTGTTGGCGATATCGTTGCATGCGCCTAATGATGAACTGCGCAGTCAGATTATGCCTATTAACGAACAATATCCACTGGCAATGTTGATGAATGCTTGTCGGGAATACCAGCGGGTAACTAAAAAGCGTCTTTCTTTTGAATATGCTTTGATTAAAGGTTTTAATGATCAAGAAAAACATATCAAACAATTAGAAATGTTGCTAAAAGGTTTGGATTGTCATTTGAATGTGATTCCCGTTAATCCTGTTGCTGGCGCTGGACATTTTCAAAAACCGTCGAGAGAATATATTTCACGTTTTGTACAAGGGTTAAAAAAAGTCGGTGTTAATGCCAGTATTCGTGAAGAAAAAGGTAAAGATATTGACGGCGCTTGCGGTCAGCTTAGAGGAAAAATTAAGGAATTGAGTTAAATGATTGGTAGGTAAACGTTAAAAATTGATGAAGGATAAATTAGCAGTTGATTTTGGCAGGAAATCGCAACAAAATTGGCAAAGAGCATAAATCTTGACATAAGGTGTCAGCGTTACTCCGATAAAATAAAGGACAGTGTTTTAAATTTTTGATTTGAAACAGTAAAAAATGGTGTCCATCAATGAGGAGGAGAACTGATGCATTTTGTGATGGCGAAAGGAATATTATCATCAAAAAATGGAATGAACTTATATCGCGGCTGTTTGCATGGGTGTATTTATTGCGACTCCAGAAGCAAATGTTATCGTATAGAACACGATTTTGAGGATATTGAAGTTAAAGAAAATGCTGTTGAGCTATTGGCGTATGCGCTTGAGCATAAACGGAAAAAGTGTATGATTGGAACAGGCTCTATGACAGATCCCTATATTCCTTTGGAAATGAAAATTGGAAATGTCAGGAAAGCGCTGCAGTTGATTGATAAGTATGGATTTGGATTTACGATCATGACAAAATCAGACCGTATTTTGCGAGATTTAGATCTTTTGCAAAAAATAAACGAAAAGACAAAATGTGTTGTGCAAATGACTTTAACGACTTATGACGAGGATTTGTGCCGAAAAATTGAGCCCAATGTAAGTACGACCAAGGAACGCTTTCTGGTTTTGAAACGATTGCGGGAAGCAAGAATACCGACCGTTGTCTGGCTGACGCCGATTTTGCCATTTATCAACGATACGGAGGATAATATTTCTGGTATTTTGCAGATGTGCATGGAAGCGGAAGTTTATGGGATTATTTGTTTCGGTATGGGCTTAACGCTTCGGGAAGGGAACAGAGAATATTTTTATAAACAATTAGATCGTTTGTTTCCGTCGTTAAAAGAAAAATACATACGAACATACAAAGAGCAGTATTGGCTTGAAAGTCCAAACAACCGTCGTTTGATGACATTGTTGGCTCAAAAGTGTGACGAAAACGGAATTATTCATCATAACGAGCAAATATTTCAATGTCTGCATACCTTTGAAGAAAAAGAGGCTGTTAAACAATTAAGCTTTTGGAATTTGGAAATGCCCTATAAAAATTTGTATTAATTGAAATGCAAGAGAGGAATAGTAGTTAAGGCAATAAAATGGTTAATAATCGTCTTTAGTAGCGGTATCAAATACTTCAGACGTAAGCCGATAAACTTATGAGCGATAGTCTGTTTATCGGCTATATTTTTGCAGTAGCAGTATGGGTAGAGTTAAAAGCTAATTAGGAAAGGCACGCTGTTAAAATTTTTTATGATATTTAACGGAGATGTTCCAAAATTGATGAGAGTATCTTATATAATATTAAAGATTTTAATTGACTTTATCAAAATAATCCAGCAAAAATTGTAAAAATGTTTTCTCCGCTTCCGAAAGCTTGTGGTCGTTTTTGAGCAAACAGCCATAAGTTAATGTGAGTGATTGGTTAAAAGGAAGATAGGCATATCGATTATGATTAAAATGCAAATTGATTTCGTCTAAACTATAAGAACCTATGGCATGATGATGATTGATCAACTCTTTTTGCGCTGCAATAGAGTCTATTTGATAATCGCACATTTTATTTTGTTTACTGATAACTCCGCCATATTCATAACAAACGACAGGAAATGGATAAATGCCGTTGATTTCATAAACTGTTCCAATATTATCCAATACTTTTTTTAGTCCACACATATATAATTCTTTGGTGTAATAAGAAATAAAGTGCAAATTCCATTTTTGCAAATAATTGGGCAGTTGACCGATATTGACTTCTGTGCTGGAGACATTGATAATTGCTAAATTAAATTCTGCTTCTCCGCTCTGCATCTTTTTGGCGATTTTATCGTTAGACATAGAATCAACTAGCAATTTTATTTTTGGGTAATGGTAACTGAAGCGATACATTAATTTGCCTAAATAGGAATCTGAAAATCTTGGCGTTATCGCTAAGCTGATTTCACCTTGTATTAGTTTGGGATCAGAAATTTTTGTACAGTATGACAGTAACTCATGATCATATCATAGTTTTCTGATAATGCCTTAAAGTAGTCTAACATTTGTTCGCAATTTGCTGTCGGCTTCACTCCTTTTGTGGAGCGTTCAATTAATAATACGCCTAATTCCTGTTCTAACATTCTGATGGCTTTGCTGACGCCTTGCGGTGACATATTGTATTTGTAGGCCGTTTTATGGATAGAGTGCGTTTGAATACAGCTTAAAAGGTATTGAATTTGTACAATATTCATTGAAGATTTCCTTTCTGTTAACGGTGTTTTTTACTAAGCATATCCGTTATACGCTTGCTTATGGTTCTGTTAGAGTGTAGTTTCTACTTCAAATATATCATGAATTTTGGGCTTTATTTATTAAAAATACTGCGTCAAAAAGAAACTTTTGACGCAGTATGTAGGGCTATTGATTTAAGCGGCTAATTTACGCTGTGCTATTATATGATATAGGAGCCTTCTTCTAAAATTTGATAGATAGGAGCGCCTTCACATTGTGCTGGAATGGGAATGCCTAACAAGGCTGAAACTGTTGGTGCCACATCAACTTCACGAATTACACGATCCGTCGTGTGCCCTTTTTTGATGCCAGAACCTGCTGCAAAGAAAATTGGAGATACAGTGGTACCGAAATAACCGTCAGTAGTTGACAGCGCATCGCCATGCAAACGATTAAATCCTTCTTCTAAAAAGTAAATAATATCCCCGCATTTATCACCACTCATACCCAATAAAGCGGCATCTTTATTGCGCATAGCAATATTTACGATACGTTTATTATTCATACGATAGTTGTATAGGTCGTCAATGATTTTTCGTTCCAATTCATATTGGTCTGATGGATCAACGATGCCGTGAGGATTACGACCTTTTAAGTTAATATAAATATGATTGCCGCGAGGAGCTACTGCTTTTGTTTTTGTCCAATCAATTTCGCGTAGTTCTTTGCCATTTTCATCTTTTTTTAATACAGTATAGCCTAAATCACGCATAACGCCAACATTCATGACAAAGCCTTCGCCTAAATAAGGCAAATCGTCTTCTTCACTGCATAGCAAGCCATGATCGCTAGTGACGATAATATTCCAGCCTTTATCCAATAAAGGAAGAAATTGACCGATATAGTCGTCAGTTTGGAGAAAAATTTCTTCTAAGAAACCTTGATAAACTTTTTCATCGTTATTGCCATATTTTTCTCTAGTTTTTGCCCATCTCCAGCAAGGGTGTCCGATATGATCGTGATTATGAATATGAGTAAATACAGCGTCGTATTGATTTTGTTCAATTAATCCCAGCAATGCTTTTGCTTGCCATTTTTCAAATACATCCCAGCTTGGTAAAGAACGACGACTGATCATTTCTGGATAACCGCCGCCTACGCCAATAGCATAAGGAATATGACCTGCAATATCGACGGTTTGTTGGTATAGCGATTGCGGCAGCCAGTTGGATTCTTTGCGTTCTGTTTCAATATCTAGTGCGGTACCAGCAGATACGATAACATAATAACCTTTAGGATCAATTTTGACGATGGTAAAGTGTCTTGTTGTTTTAATTTTCTGTTCACCAAATAAAAGCTCAGTTTCTACTAAGGGGTGATAATCGCCGTCTTGAATCGTTACTAAGGGAGTTTCGGCTTTTTTGGTCAAGTAAATTTCCACATGATCATAGTCGCCTTTTTCGTTTTGTAACATTAAGCTGGGATACTGTACAGTACCTTGCGCGACAAGCACACGGAATTCTTTAGCTCCAGCAGGCACTTCATGTGCCCAGTTTTGGGGCTCGGTAAGAGTAGAGTCATAAGTTTTTAAGCATTTATCGCTTTCGTTCATTTCTTCGCCTTCCATGTGGTCAAAAAGTAACCATGCTTTTGGCGCAATTCCTACCTGCACACCGGCACCGTCCACATCGGCAGATGCATTTCCAGCGCCCATTTCGTTAAAGCTTTCAACATAACCAGCATTGGGTTCGGTTTCTTTCATGTCTTCTGTTAAAATGCAACCTGCTCCGCCTTTTGCTTCTAAATGGTCACGAGGAGCGATGGCTTGACACTCAGCAAAAGCATAGGTTAAATAGTCGTCATCGGCTAGTGCTGAGGTGTGATTAGGTCCTAATGGCGCTAAACCTCCTACAATGTGCAGATTGGGACTATCAATGCGAGCTGGCCAACAACAAGGCCATGTCCAGACTAAAGTTTTTTTACCTGCTTTTACAGCTGTTTCCCACACTTGCTCTGCAGTAATTTTAGACGTGTCAAAAGTATAAATAAGTTTATCCAATTCAGTAGGATGAGAATTCCAATAGCAAGTAACGCCATGAGTATTGGGATAAGCGCCTGTTGCTAACGTCGTCCACATGGGTGGCGTGATGGTTGGCACGCCGCCAAGCATTACTAGATCTTTTCTGGCGCTACCGCGATTCAGCATTTTTTTGATGTTCGGCAATTTGTCTTCATCTAATAATCGTTTGCACAATTTTGGATCCATTCCATCGATACCCAAAACCAATACCTTTTGATTTTTCATATTGATTTCTCCTCTCAAAAATATAAAATTAATGAATATATTTTTATCAGCCCATATAGGAGGCAAATAAAATATTGCACAAAGGAATCATGGCGATGACAATAACAACGGTTACTATATAATACAGCCAACCTAATAGGTAAGAATGGCTGACTGGCACCTCGTCATGTCCATAAATTAACCCTGCTTGCATAGAAGCGGCTGGTGTGGCAAAAGAGCAGCATAGTGCGGCGTAAATAACGAAAAAGAACGTGATGGGGTTGCCGCCCATTTCAATAACAATGGCTCCTAAAGTTGGAATAAACAAAGCGCCCATAACCAGATTGTGCAAGAGTTGCGTTAAAAAACCTATAATAATAACGACTAAGATCAGCATGACTGTGACGTTTAATCCTGAGAAAATAGATGTACATGCCTGATTGACTGTAACCATGATGCCAACTTCTTCTGATTCCATTGCATTAGCCAAAGGAATAGTGACCATAAATAACATGATGGGTGCCCAAGCAACTCCTTTGGTGAAACATTCGCCCATGGGGCACATCGATTGTCCGTTTTCATCTTTCCAGATAGCAAAAATTGTCATATAAATTACTGTCATACCAACCATACCCCAACCGCTTAGCATAGCCCAAAAACCACCATGAAATACTGAAGGCAAAAGCAGTGCTAAAAAGTAAAAGATCAAGGTAATTAAACCGACTTCTTGTTTTTTATTGAGCTGATATTGGGCATAATTCTGACGCATTTCTTCTGTTAAGATAAAAGAAGAGGCGTTAGGTTTAAAAATGACTTTTACAATTAAAATGATGGCTAGCATAGACAATACGGTATATAATTCACCTGCGAACAAAAAAGCAGAACCTTCGACGACAATACCAGTATTTTTGGTTAAAAAGCCGCCATACATGATAACACCACCAAAAAAAGGAACCATTTGACCGCCGCTAAAACCGCCAAAAAGGATTAGAGCGTACAACATACTGACAATTAAGTTTCCTTTTTCGATATTGTTGGCTTCGGCAATAGCTTTGACAACTGTCCACATGAGGAAAATACCAGCGAACATACCACCCAGCATACCAATCAGCACCGTAATTAGTACAATAGCGCTAATCAACAACCAAGGGCGATTTAGGAAAATTTTTTTGCTGAGCGCCCAATAAGCGATTGCTTCACTGACGCCGATTTGTTCTAAGCAGTAAGCAAATGCATAAGAAAAAATGACCATGATTGTTGTTGCATTATTAAATCCTGCCATAAAGCCACCTAATACAGTGGTATAGCCAGTTAAAGCCAGCGTAAAGAATCCTAGTACACTGGGCCATAAAATATCAATGAAACACCAGCCGTATAATAGCCCTAAGAACACACCAAATACTTTCATACCTAAAGGTGTAATGGCGCCAAAAGGGAAAATAGCCGACGCCTAACATCAAGATAAGCATTACAATGACATGGATATAGCTAATGCGGTTATTTTTGATAGTATTTGCAGACATAGCAAGACCTCCTACAATTTTATTATTATTGATGTGTCAACTTGAATTCTAGCGCTTGAATTTGTATCATAAAATGATGCCAATGATACGTTGTTTAACACTTTTTACGATTTCATTATATTGTTAAATCAATATTCTGCATAGAAACAATTTATTTATATCATATATGTCAACTAAAAGTTGCTGGTTTTCGGCACTTTCATACCTGTCTAGTAAGTATTAAGTGATAACATTTTTTCGAGATTTGATAATTCAAGACAAAATTTTTTGATACCCCTTTTTTCCTGCATATTCTGGCGCTATAATAGTATTGTGTCATATTTACTCAAAAAGGAAGGTTGATTTTGTATGCTGCTGATCAAAAATGTTGAACTTTATACGCCGGAATATGCGCACAATCAGGATGTTCTTATTGTCAATGACAAAATTGCTGCTATTGGCAATATCGACAATGCGTTGCCTTTTGATGATGTTTCGGTTATTGATGGAAAAGGCTGTCGCTGTATACCGGGTTTGATTGATCAACACGTTCATATCACCGGCGGCGGTGGTGAAAGCGGCTTTGCCAGTCGCGTGCCGGAGTTGAAATTGTCGGATTGTATTAAAGCGGGCGTGACTACCGTTGTCGGGCTTTTGGGTACTGATTCTCAAACTCGCAGCGTAGAAAATTTAGTGGCTAAGACCAAAGCGCTCAATGAAGAAGGCATTACTGCTTATTGTCTGACCGGCGCTTATGATTATCCCTCGCCCACAATTAGCGGCGATGTCTACAAAGATATTCTCTATATTAGTGAAGTGTTAGGGGTTAAGCTGGCAATTTCTGACCATCGCGGACCGCATTTGACGAAAGAGTCTTTAATTCGTTTGGTTTCACAAGTTCGTGTAGCGTCGCTGATCAGCAAAAAAGCGGGCATAGTGCATTTACATACTGGCAGCGAACCGCAAGGATTGCAAATGGTTTTGGATATTCTTAATGAAACCGAGCTACCTATTGCTCATTTTCGTCCGACCCATATTAGAAATCATACGCCAGGCGCTAGAGAGTTCGCTGCTCGTGGTGGCTATCTTGATTTTACCAGCGGTCGTGACCCTAAAGAAGCTGCTACCACTTTGGCTGGTTATTTGACTGAAACATCTTTGTCACAGATAACGCTTAGTTCTGACGCTAATGGCAGTCAACCGGTTTGGAATGAGAAAAAAGAAATTATTGGTATTACTGCCGCTAAAATGGATACGCTTTACCAAACTATCATGGCGTTAACCGTAGAGCAAGGGCTGTCATTTGCTGATGCGTTGTCTGTAGCGACGAGCAATGTTGCCCATGCGTTGAAACTGTATCCGCAAAAAGGCGCTATTGCCGTAGGCAGTGATGGCGATGTGGTTATTTTGGACGAGCATAACCAGATTGATACGGTTATTGCCAAAGGGCAGTTAATGATGCTGCATAAAGAGCTGTTGGTTAAGGGATTATTTGAATCGTTTTAAATGATAGGAGGTTCGTTTATGAAATTAGCACATAGTACTTGGCTGGAAGCCAAAGATTATTTCGCTCGCCGTGATTTAGTCGTTCTACCTGTAGGCAGTTTGGAAAATCACGGTTCTCATCTAGCGCTAGGTACGGATGGGATTATTCCCAGTTATTTGGTTGATTTAATGGCAGAAAAATTGGATGTCGCTTTTGCGCCGACTATGCCCTTTGGGGTTGCTGATCATCATCTTAGTTTTCCCGGTACGGTTTCTATTGGGCTTGACGGGCTGTATATGGTTATGAAAAAAGTAGTCGATGATTTTTATCATCATGGTGCGCGCAAATTCGTTTTTTTGAATGGTCATGGCGGTAATGATCCAGCTTTGAATCGTATTGGCTTGGAAATGGCGCCGCAAGGCGCTTTGTGCGCTATTTTGGATTGGTGGGTAATTGCTGGAGATTTGAATCCCGCTTGGAGAGGTGGTCATGGCGCTGGAGAAGAAACGGCGGCAATGATGGCCATTGATCCCGCGTTGGTTAAGATGGACTTTTTTTGCGATTATACGCCGCAGGATTTGTCTGACCAGCTGACTTATGATCGCGGCAGCAATGTGCTTTGTAATGGTATTAGCGTCAATGTTCCTCGCGATGTCGTTCAATATGCTCCGCCAGGGTGGTTTGGGTCAGACCATCCAACTACTGCTAATGCCATTTGGGGTCAAGAAATGTTGGAAGCTACCGCCCAATTTTGCATAGATTTTATTGAGAAATTTCAAAAAGTGCAGTGGCATGGAGAAATTAGTTGATCATAATGCGCGAACGATTTATTTAGCAAGCGCATGTGTTACAGAGTGATTTAGAAGCGGATAGGCGCATATTTGTCTATATATCGTATTGCTGTTCCCTTATTTGAGCAAAATTTTTAAAACTCGATAAAAAGACGGCTGTGTAAAAATTTCTAGTTTCAAAAAAATACGCTATTCACTAAAGTGAATAGCGTATTTTTTTGAAACTATTTTAATTCCACCAAACAGCCTAATGTTTCAAGCTGAACCTTTAGCAATTCTTTGTCATCGTCAGATAAACCACAAATATAACCACCATGTTGGACTAATATTTTGACTTGCTCTAACGGCGCGTTGGTGAAATCATGGATAGCTTTAATGGTACTGACAGGTTTATCTGGATCGACTCGTTTCAACAGAAAAACATTGTGCATTGCCGCATCGAAGGCCGGATCGTTACCGCTGATCAAAACGATTGATTTTGATTGTTTGGTCGTTGTCGTTTGTCGCATCAATAGACCTACACCGATAGTGGCTATTGATACAGCGAACATAAACCGTTTTTTCACATCAATTCCTCCTTGCCGTAAAATATCATTTCAATTATATCATTGAGTCTTTCTTGACGCTAGTTATTTTCTTTAAATCGTTGGCAAAGCCAGTTTAAAATGAACTATTAACCAAAAATAACCAAAAAAATTGTAAAAAATTTGCTATAGGACTTGATTTTTCCGTAAAAATGTAGGATAGTATACAAGTAACTTCCTGTCGTTGTACAAAGCATGAACAAAATCCCTTTTAAACAGCGGGCGTGAGAAGACATGCCACGTTGCTGACGGTAAAATAATTGCTATCAGCAACAAGTTCTTTTTATTCGAAAACAGTTGGGTTTTTCATGCTGAAAAACTTACAGATTTTTGTAAGTTTTTTTCATTGGGCATAAATAAATCTAGCATAAAAATTGGTTTCGCAAATGTATGACGAAAGGGGAGTATTCTATGAATTTATACCAACTGACAAGCAATACCCATTATGTTGAAGGAAATTATTATGTTTCTTATGGGATCAGCTGGAATAACGACCAGATCAATGACATTTCTTTGGAAAAGAATGCCATAGAGCAATTAGTTGCTTTATGTAATATGCTAAAGCTCGATTGTATTCATATTATGGATGTTATTGAAGATTTTCTTAGTTGTTAATTTTTAGCTGTAAATTTGAATGATTTATCTGTTGATTGTGCATGAGTAGTATGAATAAGCGAAAACGATTTGGCTTATCGGCAGTTTTCGCTTCTAAAGTTTTCGCCAAACGCAAAAGACCAAAAACGCTTACTTTAGTGCATACCGGCATCATAAAGCAAGCAGATCGGTCATTTCGGTTTTGTTGTTGGCAGATGGGTATAACTTTTCAACCGCGAACGAATAGTATCGCGGTCTTTTTTTATTCATTTTAAGAGCGATTTATTTAAATACGTACAACGCTCTTGTGGGGATAAGGCGTTAATCATTAAGAATTTTTTTATCTAAGCTGATTGAACTATGCGCAACTTATCGGTATAATGGAAATTAACTAAATGATTTTTAAGGAAACGAGGTGTCAGTGGTGGGAAATCGAGATATTCACGAATTTGCCCGTTATGAGCAAATTGCAGTTGATATTGCTGCCAAAATCGCTCGCAATGAATATGCGGTAGGGGACAAACTTTATGGCCGTTCGGTGTTGGCAGGTCAGTATAATGTATCGCCAGAAACAATCAGACGCGCCGTTGCGCTTTTGCAGTCCATGCGCATTGTTCAGGTAGAAGCTGGTCGCGGCATATCCGTTACCAACCAGCAAAAAGCGCTAGATTATGTGGAAAATTTTAATCAGCGCAAAGGTTTGATGATTGCACAGCAGGAATTTGCTGAATTATTGACTAAAAGACGAGCGCTTGACGAAGAGATTGAGCAGCAGATTAAGAAAATCCTTTCTTATACTTCACGTATGATCAATTTATTGCCGCGTGTCGATGATATTTTTGTTTCGGCAGAATCGCCGTTGGTGGGCAAAAGTTTGGGGGAAATTGATTTCCGCAATAAAACTGGCGCTACGGTTTTAGCTATTGAACGAAATGGTGAAGAGTATTTGGCGCCTTCTCCTGATGATCGGATTGAAGCTAACGATATTTTAATCTATGTTGGAGCAGAAGGGTGTAAAACCAGAGTAGAGAAATTGCTAACTTGTTTAAAGGAGGCAGAGGATCAGTGACCGTACGCTGGCAAGCTGATAACGAGAGCGATTTGCTTGTGGCGGCGCAATGTTTGCAAAATGGTCAGCTGGTGGCTTTTCCTACTGAAACCGTTTACGGTTTGGGCGCTAATGCGCTTGATGATCATGCAGCTAAAGCCATTTATCAAGCTAAAGGTCGTCCCAGTGATAATCCTTTGATTGTACATATTTACGATCAAAAACAGCTGGATTTATTGACAAGCGTTATTCCACCTAAAGCTCAGTCGTTAATGGAACGCTTTTGGCCCGGACCATTGACGCTCATTTTGCCCAAAAGTTCTGCCGTGCCTCTATGCGTCAGCGGCGGGTTGGCTACAGTAGCGGTGCGTATGCCAAATCATCCAACAGCGCTTAAATTGTTGGCGTTGGCTGATCTGCCTATTGCCGCTCCCAGCGCCAATACTTCTGGACGTCCCAGTCCTACCAGTGCCGAGCATGTTTGGCATGATTTATCTGGCAAAATTGCAGGTATTATTGACGGTGGTGAAACCAGTATTGGTTTAGAATCAACGGTGGTTGATATGACCGCAGCAGTACCAGTAATCCTGCGTCCGGGCGCTATTACCAAAGAACAGCTGGAAAGTGTTATTGGTACAGTTGCGTTTTGTTCTGGCGATGATAATCAACCCAAAGCGCCCGGCATGAAGTATAAGCACTATGCGCCAAAAGCCGAAGTACGCATTGCTGGTCAAAATGAATACGAAGCTGCTCAAACTATTACAGCAGCATTAGCAGATGATAGCGTTACAATTGGTTTGATGATTTCTGAGGAAACGTTATCACTGCTTCCTCTATTGCCCGCCACTGTACCGGTGCAGATTATCGGCAGCCGCCAAAAATTGAATGATATAGCCCGTCATTTATTTGCTGCTTTGCGCTATTTTGATGATACGACGGCAGAGGTGATTTATACAGAAGCATTTCCTAATGAAGGTATCGGAAGAGCAGTTGCCAATCGGTTGAATAAAGCGGCTGCTCAAGTGTCCAATAGTGACAACGAGGTGAAAAAAATATGAATATTTTATTCGTTTGTACGGGCAATACTTGTCGTAGCGCGATGGCACAGGCTATTGCCAAGCAGCTGATTAAAAGCGATCCCCATCGCTATGGTCAAATCAAAGTAGCGTCTGCCGGTACTTGTGCTACAGATGGTGCGCCTGCTTCCGCTAATGCGCTTCTGGTCGTTCAAGCTCATGACGTTGATTTAACGGATTTTCGTTCTCAGCAAGTTAGTCCAGAATTATTGACAGGCGCTGATCTTATTTTGACCATGACCAATGATCACAAACGATTACTTGGCGCTTTAAATCCTGTGGCAATCGATAAAACGTTTCTTTTGAAAGAGTATGAATATGGCCAAAACGCTAATGAACTGCTTTATCAGCTGAATCAACTGTTCGGCGAATATAACATTTTGCGGGAAAAATTTATTCTTGAGCACCAAGAAGTTTTGAAACAGTTGGATGCGTTGGCAAAAATGGATCAAACAGAGGCTGATAAACAATTTGCCGTTTTAGATCAAGAGTTGTCCGCTTTGTTAGAACCATCTGAAACAGCCATTAAAGCGGTTGACGATCAGCTGAAAGCCTTGGAAATTCCCGATCCTTTCGGTGGGAGTTTGGACGATTATCAGCAGTGCTACGACGTTTTGGCAGAAAGCATCAAGGCGATTTTCGATAAACTGACACAAAAGGAGAGATAATGATGTATACTATTGCCATTGGCTGTGATCATGGCGGTTTTCAATTAAAAAGCGCTGTCATAGCTCATTTAGAAAACAAGGGATATTTATTGAAAGACTTCGGTACGTTTTCCGAAGACTCTTGCGATTATCCCGATATTGCCGAAGCGGTTGCCGAAGCGGTTGCCGACGGTCAATTTGAACGGGGCATATTGATTTGCGGCACAGGTATTGGCATCGGGATTGCCGCTAATAAAGTTGCTGGCATCAGAGCCGCTTTATGTCATGATACGTTTTCAGCTCATGCCAGCCGCCAACATAATGACGCTAATATTTTGACGCTCGGTCAACGAGTTGTTGGACAAGGCTTAGCGCTGGATATCGTTGATATTTGGCTGACTACTGACTTTGAAGGAGGACGCCACCAGCGTAGAATAGATAAAATTGAGCAGATTCAGCAAAGAGAGGCGCAAAAACAATGAACGAGCTGCAAGAGCAAACTCACCGTTTATTTGAAGAATTTTTGAGCAAAGATTATTTCCACCCTAACGATATTATCGTTATTGGTTGCTCTACCAGCGAAGTCGCTGGTGGCAGTATTGGCAAAAATGGCAGCAGCGCCATTGCCGCCGCTATTTTTGACGGACTGTATCCTTTGGCAAAAGCGCATGGTCTTTATTTGGCTTTTCAGTGTTGCGAACATTTAAACCGCGCTTTGGTGGTAAATCGCGAAATCATGGAATATTATCATTTAGAAGAAGTATCGGCAGTTCCTCATGACCACGCCGGCGGCGCTATGGCATCTTATGCGTATCGTCATTTGTCTGAGCCTTGTCTTTGTGAAACGATTCAGGCTCATGGCGGTTGGGATATTGGCGAAACGTTAATTGGTATGCATTTGCGGTCAGTAGCTGTGCCGTTGCGTTTATCCAGCCGCACACTGGGAGAAGCGAGATTAAACGCCGCTTATACTCGCCCTAAACTCATTGGCGGCGAGCGTGCCAAATACAGTCTTGACGTTGAGTCGGCGTTGGGCTGTTGATGTTTATTTTGAAATTCAATCATTTTTAAGGAGAGTTGATCACATGGAAGATTATATCAAAACATTAGTAGCGCCGGTTGACCCGGAGCTGGCAGAAGCGATTTTTAAGGAAAAAAGCAGACAACAGCAGAAAATTGAGCTGATTGCTTCTGAAAACTTTGTTTCACCGGCTGTTATGGCAGCACAAGGTTCTGTATTGACGAATAAATATGCCGAAGGGTATTCGGGAAAACGGTATTACGGCGGCTGTGAATTCGTCGATATTGCCGAAGATTTGGCTATTGCTCGCGCTAAAAAATTGTTTAACGCTGAACACGCCAACGTTCAGCCTCATTGCGGTGCTAACGCTAATATGGCGGTTTATTTTGCCATGCTAAAACCAGGCGATACGGTTTTAGGCATGGATTTGAGCCATGGCGGCCATTTGACCCATGGCAGTCCAGTCAATATTTCTGGTACGTATTTCAATTTTGATGCTTACAGTGTTGAAAAAGATACAGAAATGCTGGATTACAATAAAGTATTGGAAAAAGCTAAAGCCGTCAAACCAAAAATGATTGTTGCCGGTGCTAGTGCTTATCCTCGTAAATTAGATTTTAAACGCTTTAGAGAAATTGCCGATGAAGTAGGCGCTTATTTAATGGTCGATATGGCACATATTGCCGGTCTTGTGGCAGCTGGATTGCATCAGAATCCTGTTGATTATGCGCATTTTGTTACCACAACGACGCATAAAACATTACGTGGTCCCAGAGGCGGAATGATTCTTTGCAAAGAAGAATTTGCCAAAGCGATTGATAAAGCTGTATTCCCTGGTACGCAAGGTGGACCGCTGATGCATGTTATTGCCGCTAAAGCTGTTGCTTTCCATGAAGCTTTGCAGCCAGAATTTAAAGTTTATCAGCAGCAGATTGTGAATAATGCCCAAGCACTGGCAAAAGCCTTGCAAGATATGGGATTCCGTTTGGTCAGCGGCGGTACTGACAACCATCTGATGCTTATTGACGTTAAATCAAAAGGGTTGACTGGTAAAGAAGCGGAAAAAATGCTGGACGATGCTAACGTCACCGTCAATAAAAACACCATTCCTTTTGAAACAGAAAAACCTTCCGTGACTAGCGGCGTTCGCGTAGGAACACCAGCAGTAACCACACGAGGAATGAAAGAGAACGAAATGGCAGAAATTGCTGAGATCTTCAAGGTCATTTTATTGGATAAAAATCCTCAACAAGCTAAAACGATGGTTAAGGCATTGACTGATCGTTTTCCATTATATCAATAAAAAACAAGCCCGTCGTCGTAGCATATAGAAGCTATGACGGCGGGCTTTTGCTGAAAAATCAAGGGAGAATCATTTGGGGTTATTCCCTTGCAAGGAGCACATCAGCAATGACTTGGGCAAAACATTCTAGGGCAAAATTGGCTTCTTCTTGTGTATTTAAGTCAGAACCAACTTCCAATATCAATGAATGAGGATGCGCCTGTTGATTGTAGCGATTGGCTTGCACAATGCGAATTGAGCGAACTAATCCGGGATAAATTTCGTTGCTTCGGTCTTCCAGTTTTTGGGCAAAAGAGAGATTACTCTGCCAGTTTTCGTGATTGGCGCCGACAACGATCATGATTTTGGCCGCTTTCTGTCCGTTTAACGTTAAGGTTGTTGGTTCTTTAGAAGTAAAACCGGCATCGCGGTGGATGTCAAAGACAGCCTGCACTTTGGGATGAGCTGCCAATAAATCTTTGACTGTCGCTAGAGAATTGATATAAGAACGATTCCAGTTTGGGTAGTCATGGAGCACTTTGGAATGCAAAGTTTTAAGCCCATACTTTTGTTCCAAAGAATCTTTCAGCACTTCGGCGGCAGTACTAACGCCGCCATTTTCGCCCGGTCGTTTGCTGGTACCGTCAGTAGGGCTGTATGTTTCGGCGTTGTGTGTATGATATAATAATACCGCAACGTCCTGTGACAATGAAACGTCGCTTAGATTAGACAATTCAAAATGCCAATCGTCAACCATCGTTTCGGTATCCAAATAGAAATCTTCATTTTCAATAGCGGTCATGACGTTTTGGCTCCCGAAATTTTGTCGGTCAAGCCATTTGAGAATGCCCATTCCTTGTCCTAATTGCTCGTAAGGGCTGTTTAGCTGAAAACCGAAAAACCTTTCAAAATGATTAGGTTGATTGTTTTCAAGCAGAGAATAGCCATTAATCATCATTTTTTGCCAAAAAGAAACATCTATGTTTTTAATTTGCTCGGCAAGTCGTGACGGTGGCGAAGGCGTTTCGATTTTCAGTGGCTCGGTAGAAACCGTTACCGCTTTTGGCGTCAAACGTACATGAATAGCCGAGAAAATCACAAACGCTGTCAGTACGATCAAAAACAGCTTGACCCAAAAGCCAGCGCGAATCATAATAATTTTTTTCATTGACAAGCCTCCAGCAAGGGGTTTTAATTTATTTTATGGGCTGGTTTAACTATTTATGTCAAAAACGCTGTAGATTATGGATAAAAAATTGGTTGTCGATATGAGTTTTTATTGCATTTTTGACAAGAGCGTGTTACAATGTAAACTGTTGAATTTACGTATTGGTTAATATAAAGAAGTCATTGAAGGAGGTGAGCACTTTGGCAAATATCAAATCCGCAGCTAAGCGTGCAAAAGTCGCAAAAATTCGTACGTTAAGAAATAAAAGCATAATGTCCAGCGTCAAAACTGCTATCAAAAATTTTGAAGCAGCAGCGGCAGCTAATGATACCGAAAAAGCAACGGCAACTTTTAAAACAGCCATCAGCGCCATTGATAAAGCAGTCACCAAAGGTCTGCTGCATAAGAATAATGCAGCGCATAAAAAATCTCGGTTGCATAAAATGTTTAATCAGCTCGTTGGCTAATTATCTGTTAATCAAAAAGGGCTGGAGTGAGTAATGATATCAATCATTGTTCATCCCAGCCCTTTTTTGCATTGTTTTATTTTTTGCTTAAACTGTTCAAAATCTTAATAATTTCTTGCCGATCTTTCATCACGACTTCCAGTTGACGGGCGTATATTTTTTCTACTTGTTCAATCAGATTATCTGCTTTGGTAAAAGCGGCCAACTCCAAATTCATGGCTTGCGCTTCTTTGGTTTCTAATTCTAAAGTGGCGTTATCCACTGCTTTATTGACAATAGCTTTGGCTTGACGCTCAGCTTCGTTAATTTTTTCTACTAAGACTTCATCAATTTGTCGTTGTTTTTCTTTAGCTTTTTCTTCGGCTTGCGTCACAATGCGTTCAGCTAGTCGTTTAGCATCCTCCAGAATAAATTGTGCTTGTGTATGCGCATCTTCTAAAGCAAGCTGTGCCTGCGTTTGAGCATCTTCAATAATCTGTTTGGCGGCAATAGCGGCTTCGTCTGGGGAAATACGTTCGCTTTCTGTATTTTTTTGGGTGATTTCTTGGAATTCAGTCAGCGCTAAATCTTCTTTGGCAGAAAGGATTTCGCCGAGATTCATCATCGTTTGGGGTTCGTCATCTGTAGATGAACGGTCAGCACAATGATAACTGCGCAAACGAACGATAAGATCCATCAACGTTTGGCGTTCGACAACAATGTTGTCTTTATTAAACCGCATGGGTTTGCAGCTTAGTATATAGTCTTCGTATAAAAGTAATTCTTGACACATTTTTTTGCTGAAATTACTGCTGGCCATACCCCGCCCTCCGTTCTTTTTTGCATAAATTTATCAGTATACCATACCACAAAATGGGATAAATTTTAACCCCTTTTGACAAAAAAATAATAGAAAAATTTTCCTAGTGGTTACCGACAAGTGTATTATGTCATATACTGATCATAGACAGTCGTATTTGTGAGCGTTGATTTTTGGTGTATAAACGCTAAAAAATCATAAAATACAATTGTCATTAGCAAGAAAAAGGAGGTTTTTGCTTTGCCCAGTCGAATTCGTCTGCTGCATGGCTGTCCAGCTCATGCTCAGTTGAACGGTTTTTGCGGTGATACACCTATTGGTCAAAATATTGCTTATAATGGTTGTAGTGATTATCGTGACATCGATTATGGCAGTCACCATTTGGCCGTTTATCTGCCGCAAGCTGTTCAACAGCCGTTGGCGACTGCCTATACTTTTATTCCAGAAAATAGTTACCATACGGCTGTTTTTGGTGGTATGCGCGACAATCCGTCAATGTTTGTTGTTCCCGACGGGTATACGCAGTCCTTTGGCAGCGACCGAGCATTTTTGCGTTTTGTAAATTTAGCGCTTGATGCGCCTTGTCTTGATTTCCGCTTTACCGACGGTGCTTTCGTTATCGCCAATAACATTCGCTATCAAGATGTTACGCAATATTATCCGGTCACGCCTAGTACTTATCGTATGCAAGCAATGGTTTGCGACAGCAATTTTGTGGTGCTTGATGTGCCAGCAATTACGTTAGCCGCTGGTCGTTCCTATACTTTATATATTACCGGTTCGGCAAGAGTACAGCCATATTGCAGCCATATTATTGTGATTGACTGCTTGCCTCAAAGACCGTTGCCGCCGCCTAGACCACCTTTTAATGATTATTATCCCAGCCAAAGCTGGAATTGCAATTGTTTCTGCACGCCAGCGCAACAGTCGGCGCCAACGATTTGGGAGCCATGTTGTGGATGCAGTCATCATCATGATCCTTGGACGACAAATTATTACGATAATTCGCCGTCTTTCTGGGAGTCCTCGTGGTCATCTGATTATTCCGGCGGCGGTCAATGGCATGATGGCGGTATGATCAATTATGGCAGCAGTTATTATCACAGTTACAATGATTTCTAGTCAAGAAAAATCCCTGTTCGTGACAACAGGGATTTTTTGGCATAATGCGACTATTAGAGGATGGCTGATTAGCAATCGCCTTGTTCCAAACGCAAATAGGCGACCAACAGATGATCTAAGGCGCAGCTTTTTTCCTGCAATTTTTGGGCAGCAATATTAGGCTCTCGTTGATAAAGCGCGTACATTTGGCGGCGTTCCTGCTCGATTTGAGCAAGTAATTGATCTTTTTGGACAGAAACGGTTTTAATTAAGGGCTTGCTGTTTTTCATGATGTTACCTTCTTTCGACGGTATAGCTTTTGTTGAAATCGTTATAATGCAGTTTATCGTAGTTTAGTTTGTCCAAAGCGACGGCTTTTTTTTCTTCAGCGGGATAACCAAGGGCGATAATGGCTTCGGTTTTGTAGCCGTCTGGTATGTGCAGCAAATTTTTCATATAATCTTCGCTGCTGGTATCGTCAAAGGCTTGACGGTTGCGCAGCTGTACCCAACAAGAACCTAAACCCAAATCTGCTGCTTCCAGCTGCATTAAAACGGCGGCAATAGAGCAATCTTCTACCCAAACGTCGATTTTGCTTTCATCGGCAATAACCACTATGGCAGCGGCGGTGTCTTTTAGCCAAGTCATGGCGGGTTTGCGGCAAGCAGGCAGTTGGTTTAAAATGGCTTTATCTTCGATAATAATAAATTCCCATGGACGAGTGCTTTTTGATGATGGCGCTAATAAGGCGCTTTGCAAAATTTGCTGCAACAATTCTGGCTCGATTGCTTTATCCTGATAGCGGCGAATACTTCTGCGTTTTTGTAATAAATCTAATAACGCTGACATAACGATCAATCCTTTCTGAGATATCAATGGGTTTCGAAACTTATTTTCATTATACACCAAAATTGGCGAAGTTTGACGAAGTAATTTCTACAAAATATGGCGTTGTTTCGACATGATATCATCTGATTATCGTTTGTTCTTGATAAGAGGAATATTTTCGCCGGACAAAATAACGGTATATCCTCTAATAATAGATAATTTTCTTGTTATGATGAGCACAGCGAGATTTAGCACTTTGCTTGAGCGAAGCTATGATTTTTAGCATATTATACAGTTTGTCATCAGGTTAGCTTGCACGAAGCTCATGTAAAACTCACGTGAATGGAACATACAGATAAGACGTAGTGTTATTATCTTCGTCTGCTAGCAATAAAAAAGCGCTTTCAGGGTCATATCCTTGAAAGTGCTTTTGGTATCTTTTGATGAGGTTATAAGGCTAAAAACTTATGTTAATTTAGTTAGTACATCAACAAATTTGTCGATGATGGGATTGTTTAAATGATTGCGGTGAATGACATAGCTGGCGTAAAAGGGAATTTGTTCCTTAAGCGGTATAGTGACGATGGTATTGCCGTAATCGGAAAACATCAGCGGCATATAATTATTGGCTTTAACGGCAATAGAAACAGCTAAATTATCGCTGACCAGCTGTTGAGCGACGCTGGGATAATGCGTTGGGAGAATTCGCGGTTCGCCATATTTTTTTAAATTATTGAGCATGTCTTGACCACTGGAGGTTCCCAGTTCATAAAGCGCTAAAGGATAATTCAAGAGTGCCCGTATAGAAATGGCGTTTTCTTGTGCTAAAGGAGAATTTTTATTGACTCTAGCAAAAAATGTATAAGTAATGATCTCCACATGGATAAGTTCTGGTTCGCTTAAATTGGGGGAAAGGTGATCGTAATGGGGAATAATACCAATATCAATCGTTCCTTCCAAAAGAGCTGTCCGAATTTGTGGACCGCTCATTTCTTGTATAGTTACTCGTATATTGGGGTGAAATTTATAGAAATGACTGATTACTTTAGGCATGATCAATAAATTAATGCCGTGATCGATGCCGATATCTAATTTACCCACTATATTTTGTTCCTTCTGAGCGGCAATACGCAATTTTAGATAATCTATTTTACTTAAAATTTCATCTGCTAAATCAACGACTTCCTGTCCGATAGGCGTAGGATAAACGCCATGATAAGTACGTTCTAAAAGTTTGGCGTCTAATTCTTTTTCTAATGATTTAACAGCCGTGCTTAACGTTTGCTGTGCTACATGAAGTTTTTTACTGGCTGTATTCATTGAACGGCGCTTGACTATTTCACGCAAATATGCCAAATGTTCGGTATGCATAACGGCCTCCTTTAGCAAACAGGTTTTTCTTGTTATTTTACCATTTTTCTACTATTTGAACAAGCGACAGATAAAAAATACTTCCAATTAACTCTTGTTTCCTGCGGGATAAGCGTTAATTTTGACAAATATTTATTTTCGCCATAAACCGAGATTGTTATGGCTTATTTTTTAGCTTCTTAACGGTTGTATAGCCCAATATCGGCAATGATGCTAAATCAATTAGTCCGATACTTCGTGTCATAAAATCCGGCAGTTCAATGCTCAAAAGATTCGAACCTGCAAGAATGATAGTACCTATTCCTAACATGACTAAGCTAAATGACCAAAACAAATTTATTGTTTTCATGCTCTCCTCCAAAATTTGATTTATCGCATCACTGTCATTTTTGAGTATCAAATGTATGTTGATAAACTGCGATAAATGTTCATGGTAGCCAGTCAGACATACAGCGTCGAATTGAGGCAAAAATTTTACTTTAATAGACGTGTATCTTCTATAAATTTAGGGCTTAACTTGACCAGACGCCCAATGTACTAATTGCTCGAATAAAGCGCGTGCGCTGTTTTCTGTTTGGTATAACCGCTCTGGATGCCATTGAACACTCAAAAGCATGGGCGTTTCTGGCGAGAGAACAGCTTCAATCAAGCCGTCTTCACTATAGCCAACGGCAACAAGACCATTACCCAAGTCAGCAATAGCTTGATGATGAAAAGAATTGACCCGAATACGGTTGCCAAGGAGCCGCGCTAAGGGCGATGAAGCATCAAGCATAACGTCATGGGTCGGTGTTTCGTAAGGTTCTGGTTGGCGATGAACGATTGCTGATGGTTTTTCAGTAGGAAGATCTTGATATAAGGTACCGCCAAAAGCGACATTGACTAATTGATGACCGCGACAAATAGCCAGAACGGGTTTGTTGTGCGCAAGCGCCGCTTTTAATAACGAAAGTTCAAAACTGTCTCGAAAATCTTGCGTTTCGCCACACAAAGGCTGTGTTTGTGCGCCGTAAAATTTGGGGGTGATATCGCAGCCGCCGGTAAAAATGAAACCGTCAATGTTTGCTAAGTATGGTTGCCAAAGCGTTTCGTTAGGCGTTATTGGCAATAATAAAGGCAGACCGCCGGCAGCTTGTACCGAACGAAAATATTCTGTGCCTAGCCGAAAAGTCTGTTTTTCTTGATCATAAGCGGCAGTTAAGCCGATAATTGGTTTTTTCATAAAAATCACCTGTTTTTCATTGATTCATATGCTGTGTAGAAAAAATTTCTGTTCTTTAATCATTGGCGGGTAATAACTGATCTATTAAAAATTATAGGCGAAACGGGAGATTTTGTCCAATAAAATACAAAATCCTGTTTGAAAAATTGTTGAATCGTCTTTTATCAATAAAAAAATTGCTTTAAATAAAATCGGCGTTGGAACCGATTTTTTAGATCATAAAGATTCCAACGCCAATCAGCCATAATGACAGTTGCTTTTATCGTCAACTTGATGATAGATTTTTACGCCTGCCGTATTGTTAGCTTAGGAAATGGCTAAGCCAGCGCTAGCGTAGCCTGTTACCGAATTAAGTAATATAGTGCTGCCATCGCTAACGACAGCGGTAAAGACTAATAATAGGCGGGTTTCAGGCGTAACAGGGATATTCAATCCAGTAACGCTGCCTTTGCTGATGGTACCGGGCAAAACACTTACGCCGCTTAATGCTGGCGTTAAGGTAATAACAGCGCCAGGGACGGGAGTAAACGTATTGCCGTCGGTTGATTGATACAACCGCGTTTGAATATTG
>CATJSX010000041.1 GCA_949743265.1 uncultured Peptococcaceae bacterium | reverse complement strand
TTAAAAGCGCAGCTTGGCTGTGAATTTACCATATTTTACGGCGATGAACGCGCCTATACAACGATTTTACAAGATGGTCAGCGTGCCATCGGCACAAAACTTTCTGCCGACCTTAGCGCCATCATCTTAGAACAAGGACAAAGCTATACTGGCAAAGCGCAGATCTTAGGAGTCGATCACCTCTGTTCCTATGTACCTACCAGAGACGAATACGGTCAGATTAACGGTCTGCTTTTTGCCGGTATCTCGGTTGCCGACGCCTCTAGACAAATCCGATCAACCATTTTACTTTCCTGCATAATAGGAGCATGTTTAATTGTTTTAGGCGTCATGATTCTATCTGCTTTTCTTAAACGTGTCGTTTCTGTTCCTTTATCCAAATTGACCGCTTTAGCTGAAACTATGGAGCAAGGCAAATTAGAACTCGCTCTTGAGCAGAAAGTGACGACAGATATTCATTCTAATGATGAAATTGGTCGTTTAGCGCAAATTTTTGAAGACACTATTCGTCGTTTAAAAAACTATATTGGCGAAATTGCCGTTGTATTGACCGCTGTTTCAAAAGGCGACCTTACCGTAAATATAACTCAAGACTATGTAGGAGATTTCACTTCCATACAAACCTCTTTGAATCAAATTCTGCAAACCTTGAACAGTACTATGACGCAAATTATGGATAGCTCCCATCTAGTATCTGCCGGTTCAGAACAAATGACCTATGGAGCGCAAGCTTTAAGTCAAGGAACTGTAGAACAAGCTAACGCTGTAGAAGAATTGGAAACAACAATCCGCGAAATTTCCCAACATGTAACACTGACAGCTGGAAATGCTGGAAACGCCAATCAAATGACGATTTTCATGGGCGATCAACTCATCGAAAGCAATCAAAAAATGCAAGAAATGATCCAAGCAATGGAAGAAATCAACAATAGTTCAGGAGAAATCAGAAAAATTATCAAAACGATCGAAGATATCGCTTTTCAAACAAATATTCTAGCGCTAAACGCCGCTGTCGAAGCCGCCCGTGCTGGAAGTGCTGGAAAAGGATTTGCCGTAGTCGCAGATGAAGTGCGAAATCTTGCCAGCAAAAGCTCCGAAGCCTCCAAATCTACTACCGAACTCATCGAACGCTCTATTGCTTCTATAGAACATGGTACCAAAATCGCCAATGAAACGGCATTGAAATTAGAAACCGTTGTGACCGGCGCCAACGAAATCGTCGATACAATCAACCAAATCGCGGAAGCTTCTCAAGAACAATCTGATTCTATTCATCAAATTCAATGCCAAATTGGTCAAATTTCCAGCGTAGTCCAAACCAATTCGGCTTCTGCACAGGAAAGTGCTGCTACCAGTCAACAACTTAGCGCTCAAGCCGGATTATTAAAAAAATTAGTGAGTGCGTTTCAACTAAAAGCGTAACGCCATTTCATCCAATAGATGTCATGTTAATCAATTAGCCGCAAAGCATATTAACAAGTTGAGCAGAGGCAAAAGAACAAATTCAAGCAAAAAAATTGTTTTATGCTCTGAATTTGTTCTTGCCAAAATCTCAATGATCATCTATAATAAGTTTAACTTTTTAGAAATATGGAGGTCACTGACGATCATGCGCAATTAACCCAAAACCGATTTTTTACCAATCTGATAATGCTATTTATTGTAAACGCCTGCAAGCGTTTATTTATGTTGCTTATCACAGTGGGCAGAATGATTCGGTTGAGGGAAGACGCTTTTTTGGTGTGTCGTTTTTTGCGCTAGAGCGAAGAGTGGCTTTTTTATTGTGCCGAAAAAAAATCCCTTTACCGAATCAACGACTGTACAGTTTGTTTATTTGGGAGGGATTTTTCATGCTTTTAAATGCAACGCAAATCAGCAAATCAATAGGAACCCGTCTCTTATTTTCTGGTGATCATTTGGAAGTTCATGAAGGCGATCGTATCGGCTTAGTCGGCGTAAACGGCGCTGGCAAAAGCACATTGCTCAGCATTTTAGCCGGTGAAACTACTGCCGATAGCGGCTTAATCGAACGATTTTCAGCTTTGGCTATTATTCATCAAAATAGCACCAGTGAAGAAGATATGATCAGCGCGAAATGGCGTAAGCGCCTAAATCTCAAGAACGAAATCAATAAAAGTGGCGGTCAACAGACACGTTTAGCCATTGCGGCCGCACTGTCACAAGAAGCGCCGTTATTATTGGCTGATGAGCCTACAACTAATTTGGATCTGGAAGGCATTTTATTATTAGAAGAAATTTTGCAGACCTACAATGGCGCAGTAGTCTTAATCAGTCACGACCGCCGTTTATTGGACAGCGTCTGTACTACCATTTGGGCTATTGAAAACGGTAATATTCGCTGTTTTAATGGTAACTACTCTGCTTATTTAGCCCAAAAAACGCTGGAATGGCGGCACGCTTGTGATGAATATCGGCATTATACAACCGAAAAACAACGTTTGACTACAGCGGTCCGTCAAACCAAACAGCATGCCCAAAAAATTGCCCGCCCCAAGCATTTAAGCGCCAGTGAAATTCGCTTACCCGGTATGAAAGACGTTTACGGCAGCAAGGCTCGCGCTGTAGATAAACGCGCTAACGCTTTGGAAAAACGTTTGGAACAACTGGCGGTCAAAGAAAAACCGCAAAATCCGCCACAAATCACCTTTATTTTGGGTAATCAATCCCCTATTGTCAGTAAAAACGCCTTGAGCATAGAAGGCTTAAGCGTCGCTTACCATAACAATATCATTATCAACAATGCGTCTTTTGTTATTCCTGCTAGTCAATGCACCGTCATCATGGGCAATAACGGCGCTGGCAAAAGCACGTTAATCAAAGTCTTATTGACAGAACAAGACGCGGTCAAAAAAGCCAACGGACTAAAAATTGGCTATTTTGACCAAAATCATGAACAGCTTGATAAAACGCAAACAGCTTTGGCTAACATTCGCGCCAAATCCACTATGCCAGAACACCAAATTCGCACGGTCATGGCAAATTTATACCTTAAAGAAGCCGATATTTTTAAAACCGTCGATCAACTATCTGGCGGTGAACGCGCTAAAGTTGCTTTTGCCCAATTACTGTGCGGCGATTACAACTGCTTAATTTTGGATGAACCAACCAATCATCTAGACAGCTATACAACAGAAGCGTTGGAAATTTTGCTGCAAAAATGGCGGGGAACACTGCTAATTGTCACGCATGACCGTCAATTATGCGACAAAATCGCTCAACAATTACTTATGGTCAAAAATGGCATTGTCACCGCTTTTCATGGCAATTGGAGTCAATACGAAAGCACTTTGCAGCCAATACCAGCTGAAGAAAGCGCTCAACAACTGGATCTATTGACCATTGATATGCACATGGCACAACTTTGCAGCCAGATGAACGAACCTAACAGCGATATGGCTGCATTAGATAAAGCATGGCAAGAACTTTTGGCGTTGAAACGTCAGCTTTTATCAGGAACCGCAAACATGCCTGATGCATATAAATAACAAGAGATATGATAAATCTTCCCCATGAAAGGGGGAAATCTCATGCTCATGGCTGTTATTCCGGTGATGAACGAAGAACAAACCATCGGTTCATTGTTGGACGAATTAGCGGAAGTGCCGTTAGCACAGATTATTTTAGTCCTAAACGGTTGTACCGATGATAGCGAAGCGGTAATTACCGCTCATAAACTTTACCCCAAATGTCGCTTGCTGCATTATCGTTTGCCTTTAGGGGTCGACGTTCCACGAGCGATAGGGGCAAGTTATGCCCGCAGCAAAAAAGCGCGGGCTGTTTTATTTATTGACGGCGATATGACAGGGCGTTTGCAATGTTGTTGTCGACAACTACTTGATGAAGCCACTGACGGTGCCTATGATTTGACACTGACCAACTGCTATCCTTATGTAGATTATCGCAGCCAAATAGCTAAAGAAGTACTCAGTTATCGTGAAGCGTTAAACCGAACGCTGGATATTTTTGATCAAATTGGTTTAGCAACGCCCTCGCATGGTCCTCACTGTGTATCGGGACGACTTTTGGAAACCGTTTCACCAAAATCTTTTGCCATTCCGCCGCTAATGATGGCTGAAGCAGTCAAAAAAGGCTTGAAAATAAAGGTAGCGGCCGCTTTAGAACAGCAAGAATGGTCGTCAGCCAATCGCGGCGACAACCATAATCAACGTATCGCTGATACTATTATCGGCGACTGCCTGCAAGCACAAGCCTTTTTTCTTGATAAACCCATCAGCCGTAGCGACGGCCGTTTTTTTAACGGTTATCACAGCAAGCGGCGTTTTGATTTGATTGGACAATAACATATTATTCTTTTGTCAATACTCACCCCCCTCCCCCAAAAAATTTACACCGTTTCGCTTTTCGCTAATCACTAAACGATAATTAGATTGACAGCGCTGCCCCTTAAAGACAGCGCTGTCAAATCTTTTTGCGAAGAGCACGCTTATATTAAAGACAACATTGTCATTGAAATCAATCATTCTCTCCATTTTGACAATCTTCTCAAAAATATTTTACAACACCATTATTTTCTCACGCCAAAACTTCCTTTAAAATCACTATTTAAAATATATACTTGCCGCTTTTTAGCTCAAAGTCACCGTATTAAGTATTATTGTCAAATATGACGTATATCGGACATTATATAGCGTTGACGGCATAAATAAACTGAGCCGAAAATTTTTTTATTCAAAGTTTCATGATAAAAATTAACCGGTTCCGTTTAACAAAAATTTCATTAAGGAATTTTTATTTGATAGGGTTCTGCTTTTATGATATGATGAATGAAATGCCAAAAGCTGACGAGGTGAAAAAGTATGACAGAAGATACAATTGCGGCTATTATCACCGCGCCGGGCGCTAGTAGTGTGGGAATTATTCGTTTGAGCGGACCTGACGCTATTGATATTGGCGCTAAAATTTATGGCGGCAAAAAAGACTTGCGGCAAATGGCGAGTCATACCATCCACTATGGACGAGTATTGGATATTGCTGACCAAACGATGATTGATGAAGGATTATTCGTGATCATGCGGGCGCCAAAAAGTTTTACCGGTGAAGATGTATTAGAAATCCAATGTCATGGCGGCAGTGTCGTCTTACAAAAAATACTGAAATCTGTTCTTTCCGGCGGCGCTCGCTTGGCTGAAGCTGGCGAATACAGCAAACGTGCTTTCTTAAATGGCAAAATGGACTTAGCACAAGCGGAAGCCATTATGGATATCGTCGGCGCTAAGACCGAAAAAAGTCTTGATATGTCGCTCAAACAACGCTGCGGCACATTGAGCGCTAATATACGACAGCTACGAGCAGATATTTTAGCTGTTATCGCTTATATTCAAGCCGACATTGACTATCCTGATGATGATATTGAACGTTTGAGTGCGGCAGAAATGCAAGAACAAATCAGCCAAATTTTAACGCAAGTAGAAAACTTGACCGATACCATCAAAAAAGGGCAAATTATGCGCGACGGATTAAAAACAGTCATTATCGGCAAACCCAATGTAGGCAAATCCAGCCTAATGAACGCTTTATTAGGTCATGAACGCGCTATTGTCACTGATATTGCAGGAACAACACGGGACGCCATTGAAGAATATGTTAATCTAAAAGACATTCCGTTAAAAATCATAGATACCGCTGGTATTCGACAAACCAACGATAAAATAGAGCAAATTGGCATTGACAAAGCAAAATCTTTTCTATCTGCCAGCGATTTGGTACTATTCGTTCTGGAACCTATGGCTGGTCTAACCACCGAAGATGAGCAAATTATTGCTCAAATAGCGGACAAGCCGGTCATTTATTTGTTGAACAAAACAGATCTTGATCCCGATGGAAAAACCTATGGTCAAATCCAAAAAAAATTAGGCGCCAAACCGCTGTTGGCCTTATCTTTGAAGCAAAATCAAGGCTTAGAGCAATTGGAAACCGCCATTGTTGAAATGTTTTTTGGCGGAGAAACTGCCATAGAGCAAGAAGTCATCGTCAATAATATCCGCCATTGGGAAGCTCTGCACGAAGGAGCAAATTATCTATCGAGCTTTTTAGCTGCGCTAAACGCTGGCGTAAGCAACGATTTTTTGGTCATTGATTTGCAAAGTGCGTGGGAAGTATTAGGCAAAATAACAGGCGAGACCATAGAAGAAGATTTGTTAGATCAAATTTTTTCCAAGTTCTGCTTGGGAAAATAAGGAGAGAGTAATTTGATGAAAGAATTTGAAGCCGCCAGCTATGACGTCATCGTTGTCGGCGCAGGACATGCCGGTTGTGAAGCGGCGCTGTCCTGCGCCAGATTGGGACAAAAAACGCTGGTCGTTACCTTAAATATGAACAATATTGCCTTGATGCCTTGCAATCCGTCCATTGGCGGACCTGCTAAAGGTCATTTGGTTCGAGAAATTGACGCTTTAGGCGGTGAAATGGGCTGTAATATTGATAAAACGGCTATCCAAGTACGTATGCTGAACACCGCCAAAGGTCCGGCAGTCCATTCCCTGCGAGCACAGGCAGATAAATATGCGTATCAAAATGAAATGACTAAAACACTGCAAAATCAAGAAAATTTGACCGTCAAACAATTATTAGTAGAACGGCTTGTTATCGAAAATCACAAAGTTTTGGGCGTTGTTTCCCACACCGGCGCTATTTACCGCGCTAAAGCCGTTATTTTGACAACAGGTACTTATTTGCGCGGCAGAATCATTATTGGCGAATATACCGAAGAATGTGGTCCCAATGGTCAGCTATCTGCCAAAAATTTATCAGTCGATCTACAAAAACATGGGTTAAAAGTAGTACGCTTCAAAACAGGTACCCCCGCCCGAGTCGATCGCCGCAGCATCGATTTTGACCGTATGAGCCGACAAGACGGCGACAAAGAAAATTTATTCTTTTCTTTCCTGACAACCGAAAAAAATGGTTTGAGCGAAGAACCCTGCTATTTAACCTATACTAACGAACAAACGCATCAAATCATTCGCGACAATCTTCATCGCTCGCCCATGTATTCTGGCGTTATCGAAGGCACTGGTCCCCGTTATTGTCCGTCTATTGAAGATAAAATTGTACGCTTCAGCGATAAAGCGAAACACCAACTCTTTATTGAGCCAGAAGGATTGGATACTAATGAAATGTATGTTCAGGGATTATCTTCCTCTTTACCGGAAGAAATCCAAGAACAACTCATTCACACTATTGCCGGTTTGGAAAAAGTAGACGTTATGCGTCCTGCTTATGCCATTGAATACGATTGCCTTGACCCGCTCCAACTAAAAGTATCGTTGGAAACGAAACAGATTGACGGTTTATTTTGTGCCGGACAAATCAACGGTACTTCCGGCTATGAAGAAGCCGCTGCGCAAGGATTGATAGCGGGCATCAATGCCGCGCGAAAATTATCTCAGCAAGAACCTTTAATCTTGAAACGCTATGAAGGTTATATCGGCGTTTTGATTGATGATTTAGTTACTAAGGGCACCAATGAACCTTATCGCATGTTGACCTCACGAGCAGAATATCGTTTGCTTCTGCGACAAGACAACGCCGATTTGCGCCTGACTGAAAAGGGTTATCAAATCGGCTTGATTAGCGAAGATCGTTATCAGCAATTTATCACCAAAAAAACGGCTATTGCGCGGGAAATGGAACGACTGCAAACAACAACAGCCTCTTCTAAAGATGAAACATTGCAAAATTTATTAACCAAACGCAGCAGTTCGCCGTTAAAACAAGGCATTCCTTTAGCTGAACTATTGAAACGGCCGCAAATCACCTACAACGATTTACTTTCACTAGGTTTAGGCGACAATACGCTTCCAACGGCAGTTGCCGAGCAAGTGGAAATACAGATCAAATACGACGGTTATATCCAAAAACAATTAGAACAAGTGGCGCGCATGGCAAAAATTGAAAATCGTCTTTTGCCTGATGAAATAGATTATCAAGCTGTCCATGGTCTACGCAATGAGGCAAAACAAAAACTGAATGCTGTCAAGCCTAATTCCGTAGGGCAAGCGTCACGCATTTCTGGTGTATCTCCGGCGGATATTTCCGTATTGTTAGTCTATCTGGAGCAAAAACGCCGTCAAAAGGAGAATATTCATGGATAAATTGCTGACAGAGGCTTTTGAACAAGCAGGTTTTACCTTAAATGACAAACAAAAAAATCAGTTGATTACTTATTATCAGCTGCTGATACAATGGAATCAACGAATCAATTTGACCGCTATCGAAGAAGAACAAGATGTCGTTTATAAGCATTTTCTTGATTCTGCGCTATTCTTTAAAGCCTCCGGCAAAGTTGACCATTTATCTTTATTAGACGTTGGCACTGGCGCTGGTTTCCCCGGAGTAGTACTGAAAATTATGGCGCCGACTTTATCGGTCTGCTTGTTGGATTCGCTGAATAAACGAGTTGATTTCTTACAAAAATTGACCGCAACGCTCCAACTTGAAGATATCAGCGCCATACATGGCAGGGCAGAAGAATGGGGACACAAAGCGACATACCGCCAACAGTTCGATCTCGTCACTGCCAGAGCAGTGGCGCGGCTGTCCGTTTTAAACGAGTTATGTCTACCTTTTGTCAAAGTAGGCGGTCGATTTATCGCACTGAAAGGACCAGAACTCAACAACGAACTGGCTGATGCCGAACGGGGAATTGCTCTTTTAGGTGCGCAAATCACCGACATTATCGAATGGGAGTTGGCTGATACGTTTAAGCGCAATATTATCGTTATGACCAAAACAGCCAACACGCCCCAAAAATACCCTCGCCGAGCAGGCACACCACAAAAAACTCCGCTATAAGGAAATTATCTTATAAAATAGCAGGAAAATTTTTCCTTAAACGCGAATACCTATAAAAATCAAGGAGGGCAAAAGCATGAATGATAAGTTTAGCCAGTTTTTGCAGTTGAACGTCAATGACGCCAAACGAGAAAACAATCGCGAGGAGATTTTACAACTGACCGTTGACGATATTGAAGCCAATCCCTTTCAGCCCAGACGTTTTTTTGATCCTAATCAACTGGAAGAATTAGCGGAATCTATCCGTCAATATGGCGTTTTGCAGCCGATTATTGTCCGCAAAGTAGGCGCTCGCTACGAATTGGTCAGCGGCGAAAGACGTCATCGCGCCAGCAAATTGGCAGGCATGACCACCATACCGGCATTGGTTAGAAATTTAAGCGATAAAGAAGTCGCCGAAATGGCTCTTATCGAAAATTTACAGAGAGAAGATCTCAATTATTTTGAAGAAGCCGAAGGCTATGCCAAACTCATCAAGGATTTTCACATCACTCAAGAAGAAGTCGCGCGACGCATGGGCAAAAGCCAGCCTACCATCGCCAACAAACTGCGACTATTGAATTTAAGCAGTGCTGTTAAAGCAGAAATTTCCGTTGATGTGATTACTGAACGCCACGCCCGTTCCCTTTTGAAAATTAAAGACAACGACGCCCTACAGCTAGAAGTCTTGCAAAAAATTTATAAAAATAACCTTAACGTTCGGCAGACTGACGAATTGATCGAAAATCTGCTGATCAAAGCAGAAAAAGACAAAAAAGAACAACAAAAAATGAAAATGGTTAAAGCCATTAAAGATATGCGTATCTTTGTCAACACCATCAAAGGCACCGTCAAAACGATTCAAGATGCCGGATTGCCCGCCGAAATACAAGAAACTGACCATGACGATTATGTCGAAGTCGTCATCCGTCTGCCTAAAGGACAAAAAAACCAGCGCAAAGCCTAATTTTGTTCGCTTATACTATGCTGCAAAATTATCTGCGAAAGGAGCAAAACCATGACGGAACAAGAAAAAGAAAGTTGCGATACCGCTTCTTGCAAAGACGAGCTGATGGAAAGTCTATTGGCTGTTTTAGCGGAGGAAGAAACGAAAGAAAACAATCAAAAAACCACTGACGCCTAGTCGACAGTTATCAAAAAGCACAGTTTGGCATAATTATGCTAAACTGTGCTTTTTGATTTCTTAGCTTATCTCCATACTTTTTGGGCATAGTTTAAACAAAAAACTAAGCATTTGCTATTATTGACTACTTACGCTATAGTAAAGCCAACGCCGTTTGACATATTAAGACTACTTTACCGAAAGAAAGGAAGCGAATAGTCATGAAAAGGAAATTATTATCTGCCCTTTTGCTGATAATGTTGCCACTCTCATCCATAAGCTGTGCCAATGAACGTACCGCTGACAGCAACCACACCCTTGACACCGCTCGATCAGCGCCAAAAACAGAAGCCCATACACCGATAAAAACACTGGCCGCAACGATTTGGCAATGGCAATACGACACATCAAAAAACCAACAATTAGACCATACGGCGTTAGAAAATCTGCATGATACTTTAGCCCCTACAGAAGTTCAAACAATGGTCATCGTCAAAAACGGCGTAATCGTTAATGAGTACTATAAAGACGGCTATGACGCCAATACCATTTTTGCTTTGCACTCCTGTTCCAAAAGTTTGACCTCTGCTTTGCTGGGCATCGCTATTGAACAAGGCTATATTGCCGGCACGGATGTGTTATTGTCCGAATACTTTCCTGAAATATTGACATCTGACAACGATTATTTAAAAGAAATGACCATTTGGCATTTGCTGACACATACGACCGGTTTTGACGCCAGCGACACTGCCAACTGGGAAGCATGGCGTCAATCGGAAAACTGGGTGAATTATGTTTTAGAATGTCCCATTATTCATAAGCCGGGAACAGTCTTTAACTATTTTACCGGCAATACCCATTTACTGTCTGCCATTATCCAAAAAGCAACCGGACAAACGCTGTATGAATTTGGCAAAGATAACTTATTTGAGCCAATGGGTATGAACAGCGTATCTTGCACAACTGATAATCAAGGCATCTCAGATGGCGGCAATGGCTTTACCATGACCGTCTATGATATGGCAAAATTCGGTCTGTTATTTTTACAAAATGGTCTTTGGGAAGGCCAACAACTCATCTCTGAACAATGGATTAACGATTCTACTACAACTCAATTTACCCGCTCTTCCGGCTCGGCTAATTACGGCTATCAATGGTGGGTCAGAACGTTCGGCGACAAGCGCTATGAAGCTTACTTCGCTCAGGGACATTACGGTCAATTTATTTTTGTCGTGCCCGAATTAAATTTGGTGACGGTCTTCACTAGCCATAATACGGGAAGCACCAGTAAATACTGGGATTTTATGAACCGTATTGTTAACGCTTGCCAAGAGTAAACTATTTCCTTGCAATTTCATAGCAACTAATAAACGGGGAGCGGCCTATAATAGAGCGCTCCCCGTTTAACAATCAAAATCCTTTCCTTTGTCATATGCTTTAAGCCAAAATCAACTCTTCTTTCAACAGTGCGTTCGCCATCTTCTGTGAACCTAATACCCAAATCAAGTCCCCCACCGCCAAAACCATATTGGTGCTAGGATTGACGATAGGCAGCATATCCCGCTCCAAACCAATCATAAAACAGCTCCATTGGGATTTGATCTGCGAATCCTTGATATTTTTACCACTCATGGGAGAATCTTTTTCCACTTTGACAGCATAACATAAAAGCTGATGTTCTTCTTCATACTGGTCTTGTTCTTCGATAAATTGATGTAGCGTTACCAACTGTTGATTCTGCATCGCCAGCATATTCTTGCGAGTGACAATCACACCAAAATTTTCTACTGACTTTTGTGCGCCCATAACAAAAATACGATCTTTTTCATGCAGCACTTCCACCCCTTCGGGAATGTTGATATGCTTGCGCCCACGAATAATCTTAATCACGTTGACATTCATCAATTTTCCCCAGTTCAGATCCTTCAGCATCTGCCCCACAGCTTCCGACCCTTCTGGCATAATAAATTCCGCCACCCATAGCTGTTTATCCAGCCAATCATGCGTCTCCTTCCCCTGCTTACTCTGTTGGTCATTGAGACGCCGCTCATTCAAATTAGAGAGAAAACGCGCCTCCAACTGCAAATATCTGCCAATAAGCCAGTCGGAACGTGACAACAACACCGTCAACGGCACAGTAATCAAAATCAAAATCCATAACGATAAATTAAAGAAATGCTTGAGCGGCAGCATCACCAAAAAAATCGTCACTGCCGTTCGCGCAATCATCAGCGCCACCAGCGGCAGATGATTGGCAAAACTCTTAAGCCACAACGCCGTAAAATATCGCTTGCGAAAAACCATCAACGGCGGCAAAAATGGCGAAATGCACAGATAAATTACCAAACAACTAACTAACGCCGCCAAATTGTAATCACTGATAATTCCCCTGATAAAAGGCAAAAAAGCGTTAAACCCAATTTCAATAATCCCAAAAACAATAATGGTATAAGCGGCAAAAGACGCTACATAACCCTTTAAAAATTTGCGCCAGTCTTCATCGCCAATTTCCCGCTTTGCCGTTTCTTCGTTGTAACGGTTAATGGTTTTAAGCCACTTTGCCGGCAGAATTTTTTCCAGCCATCGTTCCGCAGGAGGTGCCAAACGAATCATATACGGCGTGGTAAACGTCGTAATCACCGATACCGCGACAATAACGGGATAAAGGAAATCACTGGTTACATGCAGCGAAGCGCCCAACGTCGCAATAATGAAAGAAAACTCGCCAACTTGCGTCAAGCAAAGAGAACCGTAAACGGTTGTTTTTAAATTCTCCCCACCCAAAAGCATGCCGCTGCCAAAAATCAACTTGCCGACAATAGTAGCAATAGTCAAAATGATAATAGGTCCAGCATACTGCGCCAACATCGACGGTACAACCTTTAAACCCACTGATACAAAAAAAACCGCGCCGAAAAGGTCCTTACACGGCGTCACCAAATGCTCGATGCGTTCCGCATGGACTGTACTCGCCAAAATAGATCCCGCCAAAAACGCGCCCAATGCTGAAGAAAAGCCAATGGCATTGGCAATCCACACCATACCAAAACAAATACCCAGCGATACGACTAACAATGTCTCATCATTCATCAAATTCTTCGTTTTCTTCAGAAACGATGGAATGATATAAATGCCAACAATCAGCCATACCACCAAATAAAACATCAGCACACCCAGCGTCGCTGCCAATTCACCACCACTGATGCCCTTACTGACGGAAATCGTAGACAGAATTACCAACATAAAAATAGTAACAATATCCTCAACGACCAAAATGCCGATAGTCACCGTAGCAAAATATTCTTTGCGCAGTCCCAAATCCTCAATCGCTTTAACGACAATGATCGTTGAAGAAACAGAAAGCATTCCCCCCAAAAAAATACTGTCCATAGTACTCCAGCCCAAAAACTGCCCAACACTAAAACCAACAACTATCATACCGCCGACCTGAACCGCCGTCGCCACTATACAACTAAATCCCAGCTCCGCCATCTTATGCAGCGAAAATTCCAAACCAATGGTAAACATCAAAAAAATAACGCCGATTTCCGCCCAAAGATTGATATTTTCCATATCGCCTATAGTAGGAATGAAATTAACCACCGGTCCCACCAAAAAGCCTGCCAAAATATAGCCGATAATCGACGGTTGATTCAACTTCTTGCACAAAAGCGTCGTGATGCCGGCAACAACCAGCAACAGCGCCAGATCTGAAATGAGCATCGGTAAATGATTCATAAACGGACTTCCTTTCCTCTGAAATAATCTCTCTATATTTTATTAAGCCCATTGCCACACAAATTCCTGCTCCACAGCGTTGTTCTAACAAAATTGCCGTAAAATATATTATATAATATCTTTTTGACTAACGCAATCAGCGAAAAAACCAATTTTTTTATCTGATAACCTCAAATTTTTGACATCACTTGCCGATATATCATATAAAGAAGAATACACCATTTTTATGTGAAAGGGCGATTGTATGATAACTAAAAAATTGAATTCCCTATTTTCTGCTGATAGTAGCATGAAAATGATTAACTTTTTATTCTGGCTTTCTGTATTTATCCCTAACCGCCATATTACCTTATGGGCTTACACGTTATGGTTGCTGTTTTTAGCTTATTCTATCAAACACGCTACAAGCCCCATTATTCGGATAGCCTATGGGCTACTCAGTCTATACGCCGTCATTGTATTAACTGCAATGATTTATATAATGATTGATCACTAAAGCATAAAAAACCATTGAAAAGCAGCAACTGCTGTGCTAGAATTTTATGGTAAATAAAAATTTGTTTGTATAAAATATCATGATTT
>CATJSX010000040.1 GCA_949743265.1 uncultured Peptococcaceae bacterium | reverse complement strand
TTTGCCAGAAAAGAAAATGCATTGTTCATTGGTGGGTATTGCCGCTTTAAAAAAAGCTATTGAAAACTACCGTAATGGCGTCGTTACTAGCGACGAAGACTAGTAAAAATCATTAAATAACACCAACAAACTGCAAAGCGTTTCTTTAGAAGAAAGCAAAGATGTTAAAACCTTAAAAAACTATTTATCAAATAAACTATTGAATCAAAAAGAGTGCCAGTAGATATTCTACTGGCACTCTTTTTGATTTGAGGTAAACATTATAGACATATCTATAGACATTCTATGTACAGTAATCAGTAAAAATTATCAGGTTATCAAAAAATCTAAGCGCTGCAACTTTTAAACAAAGAAATTATTATATTCATATTTCTCATCACTGAATAAGCGTTTTTTGCAACCAAACGCTAAATGAATTTTTAACGCATAAATACTCAAAAAAGATGATACGAGAAAAATATTATAGGCTGTTCCTATAATAAATAAGACTAATTAGTATTTTTATCTTAAAACAATCTATGTTATACTTTGTTCATAAAATATCTTAATGTACATTATGGATAAATAACTATATCTTAAATTTTTTAAGGGGGAATATCTTATGCCGCCAATTATCAGCGAAGAAAAATGTGTAAAATGTGGGCTATGTGCTCAAATTTGTCCTTTAGACGTTATCAAGGTTGAACAGAAACGTATCATTGTCAAGTATCCAGATGAATGCTGGCACTGCCGCGCTTGTGCTATTGATTGTCCAAAGCAAGCCATCACGATGCGTTATCCGTTATCACATATGATGCTTCATGTTGATGTGCCAACCAAAACAAAGGAGGAATAAATGATGACGATGAAAATGAGAGAGGATATTATAAAATGTGATTTTTTAATTGTTGGCGGAGGTATAGCTGGTATGCAAGCAGCAATAACGGGCTCTGCTTTAGGCATGGACGTCGTTGTAGCAGAAAAAGCCGATACACGCCGCTCTGGTTCTGGCGCCACTGGAAACGACCATTTTATTTGTTACATCCCGGAATACCATGGCGATGATTTTGAAGAAATTCTGCGTGAGATTAGTGAAACACTAGTAGGGCCATGGCAAGATAAAGATTTATTAAGTTTAATGATGAAACGTTCGCAAGAAGTTATTGAATTATGGGAAAGCTACGGAATTAACATGCGCCCTACTGGCAAATGGAATTTTGAAGGTCATTCTATGCCGGGACGCAGACGATATCATTTGAAATACGATGGTCATGACCAAAAACCTTTGTTAACAAAGCAAGCGTTAAAAAATGGTTGTCGTATTCTGAACAAAACGACGGTAAATGAGTTGCTGACTGACGATACTGGCAGAGTTGTCGGTGCAATTGGCGTCAATATCGCCAACGATGAGCCCGAATTAGTAGTCTTTCAAGCCAAAGCCGTCTTAGTTTGCACCGGCCACAGCGTGCGTATTTATCCCGGTATGAATCCAGCCTATCCTTTTAATGCCAGCAACTGTCCTGCTGATACAGGAAGTGGCATTGCTATGGGCTTCCGCGCTGGCGCTCGTTTAGTCAATCTGGATATTCCTTACGTTCATGCTGGACCAAGTATGTTTCAACGTTGTGGTAAAGCTACATGGATTGGCGTACTGACAGATTATTACGGCAAACCTGTAGGTCCTTTCGTGACCAAACCCACTCGCGAATTAGGCGATGTAACAGCTGATATTTGGCAAACTGTCTTTCGTGAAAAATGCAGGACGGTACAGGACCAGTATTTATGAATTGTTCTGAAACTAGCGAAGAAGATTTAGCGCATATGTTTAAATCGTTCGTTTCAGAAGGCGACACCTCACTGATTGACTATATGGAACAGTATCATATTGATTTAAAAAAACATATGGTTGAATTTGGCACTTATGAGTATAACTATACCGCTAGAGGATTAGATATTGATATTGATGGCATGACGACAGTCAAAGGGCTTTTCGCTGCAGGCAATATTACAGGAAATGTGCGCGGAGACATTAGCAGTGCTGCTGTTTTCGGTCACATTGATGCCGAAAGCGCTTATCGTTATATTCAAACGATAGAAGAATACGACGTGCGCAATCATCCGATGATTCAAGAAACACTTACACTTTATAGCGCCATTATGGAACGTCAAACAGGGGCTCATTGGAAAGAAGCCAATTCTACCATGCAACAAATTATGAATAAATATGTCGGAACAGAAGTCCGTTCAGAAACATTGTTAAAATCGGGAATTAAATATATTAGCGACTTAAAAAAATATGCTCATGAACAATTAAAAGCGGAAAATGCCCATGAATTGATGCGCTGTTTAGAAGTATTGGATATGTTAGATGTTGCAGAAGCATCGGCAATTTCTGCTGAAGGCAGAAAAGAAACGCGGGGCAAATGTCATAACAGAACTGATTACACCTATACGAATCCCTTGTACAATAATAAATTCCAAACCATCGAAAAAGACAACGATACCATCAAAGTTGCTTTTCGTGATAAACACAGATAAGATTCCTTATTAAAAAATCAATCATCCGTCACGACCATATCGGAAGACATGATATTCATCTTTGAAAAAAACTGCCTGCCAATATGGTTTCTTTAAAATCTGAAAGGGGAATTTACTATGGCTCAAACAAAAAATGATGTGATGTACTATTTGAAAGCACTGATCTGTTTAGCCATTATGATTGGCGTAGGGCGTTTACCGGCAGTAGAACCGTTAACTGATGCCGTCATGGATGTTTTAGGGATTTTTTTAGGTTGTTTATTCGGCTGGTGTTTCATTGGTTTGATCTGGCCCAGTATCGCTGGTTTGATGGGATTGGTGTTAGTCAACGCTCTATCGCTTAAAGAGGCTTTTGCTGGCGGATGGGGCAGTACAACGCTGTTGTTAATCTTTTTTATGATTATGATGGCGGCTATTGTAGAACAATCTGGAGTTAGCAGTTTTATCTCTATTTACTTTATCTCCCGAAAATGGGTTTTAGGTAAACCGTGGACCTTTATTTTTATCTTTATGTGTACGGTATTTTTATTATCAGCGATTACCAGTACCATACCGACTATTATCATTTGTTGGTCTATTTTATACGGTATTTGTCAACAAGTAGGCTATAAACCGTATGATCCCTTTGCTTCCTTTATGGTCATCGGCGTTGTTATTGTAGGAACTTTTGGTCTAGCAGTCTTTCCTTTCAAGCCAGTGGGAATTTTAGTTTTCGGCGTTTTGCAGGATATGTCTGGTTTGACGGTAGATTATTTAACCTATTTATGTTTTACAATTCCTATGGGCATTTTATGTATCGCTGCTTTTGTCATTATCGGCAAATTCATTTTTCGAATAGATGTCAGTAAACTACGTGATTTAAACGAAGATTCTTTTAAAAACACAAATTTGCGATTAACCAAGCGGCAAAAATTCGTCATTGGTTTCATGTTTGCTTTGATTGTTGTACTTCTCTTGCCTAGTATTCTGCCTGCACAGACGTTTTTAGCCGTAATTTTGAAAAAAATTGAAGCCTCGGGTGCAGCAGCTATTATCATTGCAATAATGTGTTGTTTGAAAGTAGAAGGCGAACCCTTGATGAATTTTAAACTGGTGGCTTCACGGGGAATGCAATGGGACGTGTTGTTTATTACAGCAACGACGATGCCTTTGGCCAGCGCGATTGGCTCTGATAAGGCTGGCATTACTGCTTTTCTGGTGAAATTATTAAGCCCGTTTTTTGAAGGCAAAACCCCTTTTCTATTTTTAGTGATCGCCATAGCATCTGCCGTTATTTTAACACAGTTTGCCGTTAATAATATCGTTGGCGCTATCCTGTTGCCTGTGTTTTATCCTTTTGCATTGCAATTAGATATTTCGCCGTTAGCAATGACTAGTTTATTGGTCTATACTTGTCATTTTGCTTTGTTAACGCCAGCTGCTTCACCAATGGCAGCGCTTTTGCATGGCAACTCCGAATGGGTGCATGCCAAAGATATCTATCGCTACGGATTTTTGGTCGTTTTATCATCATTTATAATTTCCTGCGCGTTTGGCATACCATATGTACAATTTTTATTCCAATGAAATTGTTATTTAAATAACGATCTCATCAAACTCAAATAATGCGGCTAAATCATACTGGATTATCCCAATGATCAATGATACGATATATAAAAACGCGTATAAAAGGGGGATTTCTCTTGCGATTAAACCAGTTTCGATTTTTGCTTGCTTTAGAAACACATAAAACATTTTCCAAAGCCGCAGAACAATTATTGATAGCCCAACCTTCCATCAGTCAGGCTATTAAAGAATTGGAGGATGAATTGGGCTATCCCATTCTACTTCGCCATAAAAAAGGAGGTATAGAATTTACACCGCAAGGGCTTTGGGTGTTGGAAAAAGCTCATATTATCATTGAAACACTTGACGATTTGGAAAATAGCAAAACGCTTTTTTCTCAGCGTTCATCAGTTGTTAAAATTGCTGCTCCGCCATTTTGGGGACAAATTTTGCTTCAAATTATTTTAGAGTTAAAAACTACCCGCCCAACGCTTTCCATACAACTTTTGCACGCTGACAGCAATACTATTATTGACCAATGTCTTGATCAAACAATTGATATGGGACTAATTCAAGTTTCACCTACTGATTCATTATTAATTAAAAAATTAGCGCAAAGCAGATTGCAATTTACTTTGCTTTATGAAGATACCATGTGTATTTTGTTGCGAAAAGAACATCCTCTGTTTAAGCTGGAAACGCCAAGGCTTGAGGATATTTTAAAATATCCCTATGTCACTGGTAAAACTCATCTCGCTCAATCGACCTTAGCTTTATTCAAAGCTAACCAATATCATCAGGAAATTGTGCATATCAGTGATTTTGAAGCCTTAAAAGCATATCTTGCTCAGAGTGACAGCATAACATTATGTCCTTATAGCATTGCTCATACAACAATCTCCAATTTTTCTGAACAATTAGCAGTTATTACCATTGCAGATTATCAATGGCCAGTAAAATTAGGTATTGTCTCTCAAAAAGATACACATGATTTGCAAGTATTTATGGAAGCGCTGATTAAACACTACCAATCATTGCTCAAAAAAATATAAGCTATTATCGGTAAATTAGGGCGTATCAAGAAACGCACAGAGATGCAAAAATGTGTATAAGGTACAGATATAATAGAAAATGACAATAATATGAATGAATAAATCAAGAATGGGATAGAAGACTACTTCCCTAAAGGTGTCCTTACAAAGATATCCCCTAACGCTAATAGTATCACAATAGTGTCCCATGGCGTGACATGTCCAAACGCATGGGCAATGGAACAGCGTTTATAAATCATTAAATAAGATCATGATTTACGCATATCACTTGGATTCATAACTATCCGATTTTTAGGATAGATAGAGCATGCTCACCGTTTCAATTTTGCTCATGAATTTTCGTTTACTAACAATGGTTTGTACAATATGGCTCATACGAACGTTGAATCTGTTGAATCACCATCTTTTCAGCTGAAGATAAACTATTGTCTTTAGCAGTAATCAAATAATGTATAGATGGTAGTAGTGTTTGATTTTTTATTCGCTTTTGGCATATAAAACCATTTTCTATCCAGTAATTATTATAATGCAGTTTTTCCAGAAAAACGCCCACAGCATTATTTTTGGCAATAAACTGAAACATATTATCTTTGCTGCCTAAATAATAAGTTTTATTTGGGTTGAATAGATGTTTTATCTTAGGCGCTATTATTTTGTCTGATGATAAAACGACTGCTGCCAATTCTGCACAATCTTTCTGTGACAATTCTTTTTGTTTAGCGTAAAAGTTTTGACGGCTCATGAAAACGTTATATTGGTCTTCACACAAAGGTTCGAAATTTAGATTCAAGGCTTTTGCTTTTTGCATAAGACTTTCTTGTTCTTCTAAAAAACAGACGCTAAGACCAATATTAGTATTGCTTATTTGCAGCTCTGATAAAAAATCGAATTGATACAATTCTCTCGAAATGATGGTAATTTTGGGATATTGCTTTTTCAGAGCGATTATAAGATCATTCAAAATAAATGAGAACATGGCTGATATGGCTAAAATATGAACATTTCCTGCTGGTTCTTCATCTATTTGTGAGAAGTTCTTCCATTTTTTCTCTTTTTCTGCCATCAAATGCAATATCTCTTTACAGTCATGATAAAATTCTAAGCCTATCGTTGTTGGGATGACCCCTTTATTAGAGCGTTTCAACAATTTGAGATTCATATCTTCTTCGAGCGAATTCATAGCCATTGTTAAAGCAGGCTGTGTAATAAATAATTTTTTGGCAGCTTGAGTAAAAGAACGACTTTCCACAACTTGTACAAAATACATTAGTAGCTCTAACTTCATTGAATAGACCTCCTTGAATAGCATTGTTTACCAATCAATTTATGTCGTATAAAGCATATTATAGCATAAAATATTTTTTATTATGAAATGCTTTTTCAGTCTACAGTATAACTCTATCTTATAGATCTACTATAAAAGAAAAGTATTTTTCAAGTCAAAAACCTTCTGGTATGCTGTAAACAGATCAAAGATACGTATCTGATCAACATTAGAACATATGGAGGTTTTAGATGATGATAGCTACAAAAAAATCTATAATAGATTGGGTCAAATGGATTGCTGTTTTTGCCATTCCACTGATGATAATTGTATTATTGCCAACAAGTGAAGCGTTTACTGTTCCTATGAGGAATTTTCTTGCTGTGACCCTTTGGGGGATTTTGATGTATATGTTTGAACTAATCGATAATGCTGTGACTAGTATCTTATTAGTATTTGGTTACGTGATTTTCGGAATAGCACCCCTTAATGTTGCATTAAGCGCATGGACGGCAGGGGCGGTTTGGATGACTTTTGGCTGTTTTGCGCTGATTGCTATTGTACAAAAAACTACGCTTTTAAAAAGATTGGCATATTTTTGCGTTATCGCATCTGGCGGAACATATAGCGGTATTATTTTTGCTATGATTACATTGGGAGTAGTGATCAAATTTATTTTACCCGGCTGTACTACAGGTATCGCCATGCTGGCACTGGCTTATAGCATTGTTAAAGCCTTAAATTTAGAAAAAAGTAAAGCTGGCGCAGGCATCATCATGGCTATGCTTTTGGGATTTATGGACAGTTGTGTGGGATATATGCCCGATTATTTCAGTGTCTTATTTGCCAATGTGGGAACGGTTACACCAGTGCCTGTTAGTATGACTAGTTTTGCATTCCACAATTTGATTTTTCTTCCACTTATTTATTTGATTGGATTTCTTTTAACAAAATATTTTAAGCCAGAGATACCTATCAGCAGTAAAGCCTATTTCAGAGAACAATTAAGACTCATGGGATCTATTGAGCAAAAAGAAAAAAAGATATTGATGGTTTTACTTCTTTTTATGGTTTATCTACTTACTGAATCTTATCATGGTTTCCCTATGCTGTATGGTTTTATTATAGCACCTTTTATCATGTACTTTCCGGGAATTGATGTTGGGGAAAGTGAGGATTTAAAGCAGATCAATTATTCGGTCATGCTGTTTATGACGGCCTGTATGACAATCGGTAATGTTGCTGCCTATGTAGAAATTGGTCCTTTCATATCTGCTATGTTATTACCCTATTTACAGAATACGAGTATTAATGGATTTTTTGCGTTGATTTGGATCATCATAGCTTTTCTCAATCTTTTAATGACACCTATGGCAGAATTTGCAGCACTAGGAGCACCAATTGCTCAATTATGTGTGGATTTGGGTATCAACCCTTATCCAATGATCTATACGTTTATCCAAGGTGGAGCTACAGTTATTTTCCCTTATGAATATACCATGGGACTAGTTGCTTTTAGTTTTGGCATCATAAAAATGAAGGATTTTGTAAAAGTCATGATTGTTAAAAACATCATCTGCTTTGTTTTCTTGATGACAGCTGGTATAACATACTGGAAATTGATTGGTTTATTATAAGCGATTGAAAAAGGAGAGAGAAAAATGATTATTGATTTTCGCGTGAGGGTGCCTTACAAAATGTATGAAGGCAGTAATTTGTTTTCTATGGTTGAATTTGCTGAACAGTGTCATTGTATGCCTCGTACGGGCAAGCCAGTTGCTCCGTCAATGAAAGCATTCTCTTTGGAAATGCTTATGCAAGAGAAACGCGAAGCAAAAGTGGATAAGATCGTGGTACCTGTTAGAAAAGCATCGGGTGGTCAAAACGCTGATCTGGTTGATCTGATTGAGCAATATCCAGATGAAATCATAGGTCTGGCAGGAATAGATCTCGTTCAGGTCGATTACTCTTTAAGAGAGATAGAAAAATATGTTGTAAACGGTTCTTGTAAAGGAATCGTTATGGAGCCAGGGCAAGACTTGGATCCGTGGATGGCGAATGATCAAAAAGCCTATCCGATCTATAAGTACTGTGAAAAAAATAATATTCCCATTGCAATGACCTTTGGCGGTATTAGTGTGCCAAGTTTGCGTTATTATAATCCAGAATTGATTGATGATATTGCTGCCGATTTTCCAGAATTAAAATTGATCTTAGTTCATGGTGGATGGCCATACGTGACCGAAGTTTGCCAAATTTGTCTGAATCGCACTAATGTTTATCTGGCACCTGACTTTTATTTTATAAAATCGCCCGGCTGTAAAGACTATGTAGAAGCAGCAAACGCCTTGCTGTCGGATAAAATCATTTTTTCTTCGGCTTATCCAGTATTGCCCTTAGGCGATGCGGTAGAATGCTATCGAAATAGTGGTTTAAGTGAGCAAGCATTAGAAAAGGTGCTATATAAAAACGCAGCAACAGTTTTAGGATTATAAGATATAATGGATATAGGAGAACATGAAATTCCTCTGATTTATTGAAACTAATAATATTAGGGCATGTTAAAAAGTGCATAAAGAGTTAAAATAAAAAATAACAACTCTATAAAGATAATATAAACTAACAAATTACAAATGGGATAAAATAAAAAACTACTCCCAAAAAAGAATAAAGGGTTTAGGCAGTATGCAGTATCTACTGCCTAAATCTAATACAAACGAAACATGAGCATATAACCGATGGCAATATAGAGAATGATGCGTTGTTGAAATTTTTTTCAAAAGTTGAAGCAGAGCAGTCTTGCATTAATAGTCATCTTTTACTATTTTTTCAACATATTCTAGTGGTAATAAGCACTAACATTTTTAAAATAGGAAGCATTTATAAAATAATTTACATTAATTTGAATAAATAGCATAAATAGATTTACCAAATAAAAACGTTGCGAAATATTAACCAAGGGGTAAAATATAACTAAGAGTTAGTGAAAAAAATTACTAACAATTTAATGGACGGTATATTTTTTGTATGGCAAAATGCAAAAGAGGTGGTGTATAATAAAACTATCGTATGACGCGTTGAAAATTAGGAATGAAGGGGAGAATAATATGGAGGAGTTCAGCCAATCTCAAGCAAAGAGTAAAAACGCTGCTGAAGAATTGCAAAAACGCAGCCATGTAGAAGCAGCTAAATGCTATCAGTGTGGCAAATGTAGCGGCGGCTGTCCTGTAGCCGATTACATGGACATAATGCCCAGACAAGTAATGCGTTTGGTTCAATTAGGTCTGGTGGAAGAAGCCTTAAAATCAAAAGCGATTTGGCTTTGCGCAGGGTGTTCCACTTGTTCCGTTCGCTGCCCTAAAGGAGTAGATATTGCTCATGAAATGGAAACTTTGCGGATTATGGCTAAAGAGCGAGGCTATATTCCAGAAAAAGATATTGATAAGTTTCATAATATTTATATTGGTCTGATGAAAGGTTTCGGCAGAATGTACGAACCAGGGTTGATTGTCGGACGCAACGTAACGACGGGTCATTTGCTGAAAGATTTTTCCTATGGGATCCCTTATTTGGTGAAACGAAAATTGAATCTGCTGCCTTATCGGCCAAAGCAGAAAGACGACATCAAGCGTATTTTTGAAACCGCCGAGCAACTAATGCAGCAAGATCTTGCCGAATTTAGAGAGGGGCGATAGTATGAAATATGCTTATTATCCGGGCTGTTCACTGGATTCAACAGGGATAGAATTCAATCTTTCTACAAAAGCGGTTTGCAAAGCTCTGAATGTAGAGTTGTGGGAAATTCCCGATTGGAATTGTTGTGGTTCAAGCAGCGCTCATGTTACTAATCCTTATTTGGCATTGGGATTACCGGCTAGAAATATGGCGATTGCTGAAGAAGCTGGACTTGACGTCGCTATTCCTTGTGCTGCTTGCTATGCCAGAAGTAAGAATGTCGAACTGGCAGTCAAAGAATCAGATGATACTCGCCGCAAAGTAGCCATGATGATTGGACGGGAATACAAAGGCGAAAGCAAAGCCAGAGCATTGGTTGATGTTTTTTATCATGATTTAGGCACAGAAATGATTAAGCAAAAAGTGCAGAAGCCTTTAAAAGGATTAAAAGTATTGACTTACTATGGTTGTTTATTTGTACGACCAACGAAAACAGCTTTTGACGATGCCGAAAATCCCATCAGCATGGATGAGATTATGACGGCTTTAGGCGCAGAAGTTATGTCATGGTCTTCTAAGACAGAATGCTGCGGCGCTAGTCTATCAGCTTGCAAAAGTACCGTTGGTTTTCCAATGATTGAGAAAATTTTAGATGATGCTCAAAAAAGCGGTGCAGATTGCATTGTTACCGCTTGTCCAATGTGTATGGCTAATTTGGATATGCGTCAGGAACAAATCGGCAAGAAAAAAGGCGTTCATTATGGTTTGCCTGTATATTACATTACAGAATTATTGGGAATTGCCTTAAATCTGCCGCCGAAATCTTTGGGCATTGATCGGCATTTTGTGCCAGCGATAGATTTATTAAACAAAATCGAACCAACTACAGGGGGTGGCGGGCAGTGAAAAGAGTCGGTGTTTTTATTTGTCATTGTGGAACCAATATTGCAGCTAGCGTAGATTGCGCTCAAGTAGCTGAAAATTTGAAAGGCTATCCTAACGTTGTTTTTAGTACCGATTATAAATATATGTGTTCTGAGCCGGGACAGGAAATGATTAAAGAAACGATTAAACGCGAAAAATTAGATCGCGTTGTCGTCGCTTCTTGTTCGCCCAGAATGCATGAGCCAACCTTTCGTCGCTGCATTGCTGATGCAGGTTTAAATCCTTATTTATTAGAAATGGCTAATATTCGCGAGCAATGTTCGTGGGTACATCCCCACGATATGGAACGAGCAACCGCTAAAGCAACTGATTTGGTTAAAATGGCAGTAGCCAAGGTCAGTCACGATGCCCCGTTAGCGAAATCTTTTTCACCTGTTACCAAACGTGCTTTGGTAGTTGGCGGCGGTATAGCCGGAATCCAAACAGCTATTGATATTGCCAATAATGGTTATCAAGTAGATATTCTGGAAAAACAGCCTTCTATTGGCGGTAAGATGGCGCAAATTGATAAAACGTTTCCTACGCTGGATTGTTCGGCATGTATTTTAACACCGAAAATGGTAGAAGCTTCCAGCCATCCTAATATCAATTTAATTACGTATGCTGAATTAGAAAAAGTTGAAGGTTATGTAGGTAATTTTGACGTTACTATTCGTCGCAAAGCTAGAAGCGTTGATCTTAACAAGTGTACTGGTTGTGGAACTTGTTGGGGCAAATGCCCAACGAAAGTGGATAGCGAATTTGAATTGGGTATGACTAAACGCAAAGCAATTTTTACACCGTTTCCTCAAGCTATTCCTAATAAACCTGTTATTGATCGCGAACATTGTTTGAAATTTAAAACTGGCAAGTGTGGTCTTTGTCAAAAAATTTGCCCTACCGGCGCTATTGACTACACACAAGAAGACGAACTGGTAACGACCCGTTACGGCGCTATCGTAATGGCTACAGGTTATGAACTTTTCGATCATAGCGTTTACGGTGAATATGGCTATGGCAAATACCCTGACGTTATTACGGGTTTGCATTTTGAACGGTTAATCAATGCTTCTGGTCCTACTATGGGTAAAATCAAACGCCCCAGCGATCATACTGAACCCAAAAACGTGGTCTTTATTAAATGTGTCGGTTCTCGTGATGAAACCAAAGGCAAAGCTTACTGCTCCAGAACTTGCTGTATGTATACGGCAAAACAAGCAACGCTGGTCAGAGAAAAAATCAAAGACTCCAACGTTTATGTTTTTTACATGGATGTGCGCACGCCGGGCAAAGGCTACGAAGAATTTTATAATCGGACAACCGAAACGTATGGCGCTCACTATATTCGCGGCAGAGTATCTAAAATCACGCAAGACGGCGATAAACTGCGGGTTAGAGGTGAGGATACTTTATTGGGACGTCCTGTAGAAATTGAAGCGGACATGGTTGTTTTGGCGACAGCCATGGTAGCTAATGCCGATGCCGCTAAAATTGCTCAGTTGGTGGGTTTCAGCTATGATAAAGATGATTTTTATACAGAAAGTCATCCCAAATTAGCACCAGTAGAAACTCATACCGCTGGTGTATTCCTCGCCGGCGCTTGTCAAGGACCGAAAGATATTCCCGATTCAGTAGCGCAAGCTGGCGCTGCTGCGGTCAAAGTTTGTGCATTGCTTTCTAAAGATATGTTAGAAACGGAACCAATTACCTCAGAAGTTGATACAAAAACCTGTGCTGGCTGTGGTCACTGCGTCGACGTTTGCCCATATCATGCAATTAGTCTAACAACCATCGAAGAGCGGCTCTTGGGTCAAACGATTACTCGTAGTGTAGCTAATGTTAATACCAGTTTGTGTCAAGGCTGTGGAGCGTGTACGGTTACTTGTCGCAGCAGTTCTATCAACTTACGTCATTTTACCAATGAACAAATCTTAGCGGAGGTGGATGCGTTATGTCAGACCATACAGAACAAATAAAAACTGCTGAAAATGGTTTTGAGCCTAAGATTTTAGTGTTTGCTTGCAATTGGTGTACTTATGCAGGGGCTGATCTGGCAGGGCTAAGTCGTTTGGAATATCCGCCTAATGTGCGCGTTTTACGAGTTCCTTGTTCTTGTCGTGTGAATCCTCAGTTTGTGATTCGCGCTTTTCAAAGAGGTATTGACGGCGTTTTAGTGGCAGGATGTCATCCCGGCGATTGCCATTATACAACGGGCAATTATTATACCAGACGACGGTTTTTATTAACTAAGCGACTGCTGGATTTTGTTGGTATTGACAGCGAGCGGTTTCATGTGCGTTGGATTTCCGGCGCAGAAGGGCCAAAATTTCAGGAAGTTGTTACCGATATTACCGCTGCCATTAAAGCAATAGGACCGAATCAAAAGTTGTGCGATTATTTTCCGACAGAAACTCTATTGCCTAATGAAGGAGGCGATAATCAATGAATCAAGAAGCCATTCAGACAAAAATGCGCCAGAGAGCAAAAGAGCTTTTAAATAGCGGTGCCGTAACTATGGTGCTTGGCTGGGAAGCTGGTACGTTTTGGTATCAATCTACGCCAATTTTAATTCGGCAAGCGGAAGATGCCGATAAATTGGTTTGGAATGATTTTTGTCAAAATAATTTGAGCAAATATTTATTGGATTTTCGCTTTACTAATGAAAAAATCGCCTTATTTCTTAAAGGATGTGACAGCCGCGCTTTTAATCGCTTATTGCAAGATAAGCAAATCGAGCGTGAAAAAACTTATATTATCGGTATTCCTTGCGAAGGTATGAAAGATCATCGTCTTGCTCAAAGCAAAAATGAAGGCGACGACCTTCCGCTGGCAAAAATTTGTCAAAGCTGTCGCTACCCTAATCCCGTTATTTATGATGAATTGCTGACTGAAGAAGTAACGCCTCGCCAAAAAATAGTAGATTTCAGCGATGTAGAAGCTATTGAGCAAATGAGTGCTGATGAACGATATGAATTTTGGCAAAAAGAACATACCAAATGTATTCGCTGTTACGCTTGTCGTAATGTTTGTCCCGCTTGTAACTGTCGCAAGTGTATTTTTGACCAGGCTACTTCCGGCTGGAACAGCAAAGACGTCAATGCCTCAGAAAATCAATTCTATGCGATGACGAGAGCGATTCATATTGCCGGTCGTTGTATTGAATGCGGTCAGTGCGAATATGTTTGTCCCGCTAATATTCCTATTATGCTGATGAATAAAAAACTGATAAAAGATATTGATTTGCTTTTCGGCGACTACGATGCGGGCTTATCTATTGAAGGGCAGCCGCCCTTAGGACATTTTGAAAAAGATGATCCTGAAGAATTTATGTAGGGGGTGTTGGCTATGCAGATATTAGAAAAGAGTAAACTTGACGATTTTTTGCAGATGTTGGCTAAACATCAACCGGTAATTGTTCCGACTGATGTAGATGGACTAAGCCAATATGCTCCTTATCAGGCGCAGATGACGCTTTTACTAGATGGTAAGCCCACTGTTTCACCCAAAGGCATTTTTTTGCCGCAAACGGAAGCTATCTACCGTTTCAAAGCACAAGGAAAAAATTTGCTTATTGCAGAAATGGAAAATCAACAAACGCCGCAAGTTTTATTTTTTGTGCGCCATTGTGATGTGCAAGGAATTGTTTGCTTAGATAAAGTTTTCATGTCGCCGGAATACACCGATCAACAATATGCTAAAAAACGCGAAATAACAACGATTTTTGCTTTGCGTTGCAATGGTTCTAAAGAAAGCTGTTTTTGTACATCCATGGGCGTTGATCCAGAAAAAGCTAATCCTGCGGCAGCTGATGTAGAAGTTTATGATTTAGGCGATCAATTTGCTTTTGAAGCGCTTAATGAACGCGGAGAAAAAGTTTTATCACAAGCGGCAGAGCTGCTTTCTAATCAAGATAACGTTATTTTGCCACCTGTACCGGAACGAAAATTGCAGCTAAAAACCGAAGGATTGCCAGAAAAATTGAGTACAACGTTTGATGCGCCTATTTGGAACGATTTTATGTTTAAATGTTTGGGTTGCGGTACTTGCACTTATCTCTGCCCGACCTGTCATTGTTTTGATATCAATAACAAACTGCGCGGTGAAGACGGTTTAAAATTACGGACATGGGACAGCTGCATGTTTGATGAATATACCTTAATGGCTGGCGGACACCAGCCCAGAACGGGCAAAAAAGAACGGATTCGCAATCGTTTCCTACACAAATTGCAATACTTTTACGAAAAACATCAAATGTTTCTTTGTGTTGGCTGCGGTCGCTGTTTGACCAAATGTCCTATGAATATTGATATCAGCAAATTTGTTCAGCAAGTTATGAAAGAAGAAAGCAGGTGAGCGTATGACAAAGGCAACAGCACAAGATGTTTTGCGCATTAACTGTCTGACACCAACAGTAGGCGTTATTACTGCTATTAGAGAAGAATCCAGCGATGTTAAAACATTTCGCATTTCTTCTTTAGACGGTCTGAAACCATTTACCCCTAATCCCGGACAGCTGGGAATGCTTTCTTTGCCAGCAATAGGTGAAGCAATGTTCTCTATTACGGCTCAAGAGGAAAATAGCATTGATATGGCAATTAAGGCGACAGGCCATTTAACTGACGCTTTGCATCAATTGGAAGAAGGTCAGCAAGTAGGCGTTAGGGGACCTTATGGCAACGGTTTTCCTTTAGAATATTGTCAAGGCAAAGATATGCTTTTTATTGCTGGTGGTATTGGCTTAGCGCCGGTAAGAAGCATGATTGATTACTGTGTGAAATATAGAGAAAATTTTGGCACGCTGACAGTAATCTATGGCGCTCGTTCAAAAGAAGATCTTTGTTTTAAAGAGGATCTGTTTGAACATTGGCCTCAAGTGAAAAATATGAATGTTTATGTTACTATTGACCGACCACAAGAAGATTGGAAAGGACACGTTGGTTTTGTGCCCGATTATATCAAAGAATTAGCGCCAACACCAAAAGTCGCTATCATTTGTGGACCGCCAGTTATGATCAAATTTTCTTTGCCTGCTTTGTCAGCGTTAGGCTTTAGTGATCAAGATATTATTACAACGTTAGAAATGCGTATGAAATGCGGTGTTGGCAAATGTGGCCGCTGCAATATTGGTTCTTGTTACGTTTGCCTTGATGGACCAGTGTTTACACAAGAACAACTGAAAAAATTGCCTGCAGAATACTAAATTATTTTGCTCACACAACAAAAAAACGTCTTTTGTTATCAGTACTGAACTGAAACAAAAGACGTTTTTTTATGTTTCGATAATCGAATCCTTTCAAAAACGAAAAAAATTTAATAAATAGCTTGATAAAATGTGTGATCTGCGTTATACTAATATTATAAGGTACCTTGAAAATAAAAAAACTGAGGAGTGTTTCTGATGAATGAAGAACAACAAATTTGCCCCTGCTGTCCTAATCATTGTACTAAAGAAAATTTAAACTGTGGCAGAGGCAAAAATTATTTCCGTATAACTGAACAAGAATCAACAACAACTGAAAATTACCTTCATGATGAAAATCATTTTCATCACGATTCATTTGATGAACAATTATTAGTTAAGCTAAAAATGTGCAATTACTTTATGCGTCATCATCATGGAGAACACACAGGACAAAAACATATTTTGTTAGTTTTGCTGGAACAAAACGAAGATATAATCAGCCAACGGCAATTACAGGAAATTTTGGGCATTCAAGCTGGTTCTTTAAGCGAGATTTTAGCTAAAATTGAAGCGACCGGCTGGATCACGCGACAAAAAAACGCTGATGACAAACGACAAATTGATATCAGCTTAACAGAAAGCGGAAAAATTTACGCTGAACAGATGCAAAAAATGCATCAGCAAAGAATGGAAACTATTTTTGCGTGTTTCGATGATGATGAAAAACATACCTTTGCACAACTGTTAGATAAATTACTGGATAGCTGGCATGAACTTGCCCAAAAACACCATACTCATACCAAACATCATAGAAAACATCATCATTTGACAAGAAGACAAGGAAGAAATTTTTGAGGCAAAATAAAAAATTTGCCTTAAATTTTAGTGATAAGGTTGCCAATCTGAAATAAATGTGATAAGATGACAACATAGCTGAATGTAACTTTGACGAAAGAGTGGGCGAAACCCACTCTTTATTATTTATTAAGGTCCCCCAAAAAACAGCAAAGAGGTGACAATGTGAGCAAGGTTGAAGAAATAATTTGGACAATGGCGCAGCCATTAGCAGAAGAATATGGTGTGGAACTGGTTGATGTTGAATATGTAAAAGAAGGCGCAGAATGGTATTTGCGGCTGTATATTGATAAGGAAAACGGCGCTGTCGAACTTGATGATTGTGAAAATATGAGCCGAACTATAGGCGATTTATTGGACAAAAAAGATCCTATTGAGCAGGCTTATCGTTTGGAAGTTTCTTCGCCGGGAATCGAGCGGCCTTTGAAACGAATGAAGGATTTTGTGCGGTTTAAAGGCGAAAAAGTGCGCGTTAGAACTTTTTCGCCCATCGACGGCACTAAAGAGTTTGTGGGGGTTTTAGGCGAAGTTGACGATAATGATCTGATACTTATGCTTGACGCAGTACAAAAAATTTTGCCTAGAGATAAAATCAGTCGGGTAAATTTAGTATGGGAATTTTAAGAGCGTTAAAAACAATTAGGAGGTTAATGAAGTGAATGCGGAGTTTTTATCAGCATTAAAAGATTTAGGCAGAGAAAAGGGTATTGATGAAGAAATCATTTTGGAAGCTATCGAAACAGCTTTGATTTCTGCATATAAGAAGAATTTTGGTTTCTTGCAGAACGTACGGGTCAATGTTGACCGTGAAAGCGGTGAAGTGAAAGTTTTTGCTCGCAAGGAAGTTGTTGAGGAAGTTTTTAATGATCGTTCAGAAATATCTTTGAAAGAAGCGCAAAAGATTCATCCCAACTATGTACTGGGCGATATCATTGAGACAGAAGTCATTCCCAAAGATTTTGGTCGTATTGCAGCGCAGACCGCCAAACAAGTAGTAGTTCAACGTATTCGCGAAGAAGAACGAGGCATGATTTATGATGAATTCTCTAACAGAGAAAGTGATATTGTGACGGGTACAATTCAGCGTATAGAAAACAAAAATTACTTTATTGATTTGGGTAAAATTGAAGCGATTCTGGCTCCAACAGAACAAATTGCTGGTGAAGAATATGCTATTTTTGACCGCATCAAAACGTATATCGTCGAAGTAAAAAAATCAGCTAAAGGACCGCAAATCATGGTTTCACGTACACATCCGGGATTATTAAAACGGCTTTTTGAACTAGAGGTGCCAGAAATACAAGATGGTATCGTAGAAATTAAATCCGTTGCCAGAGAAGCCGGCGCTAGATCCAAAATTGCGGTTTATTCCAATGATGAAACGGTAGACTGCGTTGGTGCCTGCGTAGGACCTAAAGGCGCCAGAGTGCAGGCTATCGTGACAGAATTACGGGGAGAAAAAATTGATATCGTTAACTGGAGCAAAGATGCAGCGGAATATATCGCCAGCGCCTTGAGTCCCGCCAAAGTAGTTGACGTTCAAGTGATGGAAACAGAAAAAAAAGCTGCTGTTATTGTGCCGGATTATCAATTAAGTTTGGCAATCGGCAAGGAAGGACAAAATGCTCGTTTGGCAGCTAAGCTGACCGGCTGGAAAATTGATATTAAAAGCGAAAGTCAAGCAAAAGAAGCTGGTATCGTTTATGAGAAAAGAGAGTTTGCAACCGTCAGCAATACGGAGGTGGAATAGATGGCGAAAAAAATACCGCAAAGAATGTGTTTGGGCTGTCAAGAGCGCAAAAACAAGCGGGAATTGATCCGCATTGTTCGTTCACCGGAAGGTGAAATTTCCATTGATCCTACGGGCAAAAAATCTGGTCGCGGCGCGTATATCTGCAATGATTTAGCTTGCTTAAATAAAGTGATCAAATCCAAGCGATTAGAGCGCAGTCTTGAAGTAGCGATTTCTGATGAAGTTTATGAAAAATTAAAGGAGCAACTGTCTTGATGGATGAAAAAGGAGCCTTAACTTTATTGGGTTTTGCTCAAAAAGGCAGAATGCTGGTCGCCGGAGAATCGGGAGTCGACGTTTTTTTAAAAAAAGATAAGCTGCAGTTAATGATTATTGCATCTGATTTAGCAGCAGAAAGACAAACAAGCTGGCAGCAAAAAGCTGCTGAAAATGAAATAGAAACGATCATTTTTTCGACGAAAAGCCAGCTGGGATTGGCAATAGGGATGTCGCCGCGCAGCGTTATTGGTATTACCGACGCCCAAATGGCACAGGCTTTATTGAAAAAATTGTTATAGAATTATGGAGGTGATCCGATGGGCAAATCTCGCGTATATGAATTGGCTAAAGAGCTAAATATGGACAGCAAAGCCATAATTGACAAATTGAATGAATTGAACCATCCGGTAAAGAATCACATGAGTATGGTTTCTGATGAAGTGGCGCAAAAGGTTAAAGAATCTTATCAAAAGCCGCAACCAAAACCGGCGGTTTCCCAAAAAGAAACAGCACAAAAAACACAGGAAAAATCAAAAGACACACCAAAAAAGACGGCTGTTGAAAATACAAAACCGCAAAATAATCAGCAAAAACCAAAACAAAATAAAAATAACAACAATAATCGATCAAATAATGATCGTCATAAAAAGTTCGATCAGAGAAATAATAATGCAGAACGGACTCATGAAACACCTAAAAACAACGACCGCAATCGCGATCAAAACGCCAAAAACGCGTCGTCAAAAAATAATAATAACCACAAAGTATCATCTAAAGCCGAAAACAATAAATCGGAACAAAACGCAAAAGTGTCAAATCAAAATAAACGCTTTAAGGATAATAAAGATAATAACAATAATAACAAAAAAAATAACTCAATCGATCAAAGCAATCATCAAAACGACAAACAAAATCGTCCTAATAACAATCAGCCGAACCGTTCTGGACAAAAGCCACAGAACAAAAAAAGACAGCAAGACAATTATCAAGAAAAGAATCCTACAAATAAATTTGATCACAAAAACGACAAAAACAACAAATCCAAAGGTAAAAAAAGAGGACAAGAAGCGCCTCCGCCAAGAGAATTTGCTGAAGTCAAATATAACGTCGTCATTGATGAATCCATCAGCGTACAGGACTTAGCCCATCAGTTGGGCAAAAAAGCAACGGATGTGATTATGAAGCTGATGTCTTTAGGCGTCATGGCAACCATTAACCAAGATCTAGATGTAGAAACTGCTACTATCATTGCTGAAGAATTTGGCGCTACAGTGGAAGTCAAGATTACCAAAGAAGAAGAATTATTGGTCGAAGTTGAAGATAAACCAGAAGACTTAGTTACCAGACCACCAGTTGTTACTATCATGGGGCACGTCGATCACGGCAAAACATCGCTATTAGACAAAATTCGCTCCGCTAATGTAACAATGAATGAAGCCGGCGGCATTACGCAACATATTGGGGCTTATCAAGTAGAAATTCGCAGCGAAAAAATTACTTTTCTTGATACGCCCGGACATGAAGCTTTTACCGCCATGCGTGCCAGAGGAGCACAGATTACAGATATTGCCATTTTGGTCGTAGCGGCTGATGACGGCGTTATGCCGCAAACCATAGAAGCTATTGACCATATCAGAGCCGCTAATGTTCCAATGATTGTCGCTATCAACAAAATCGATAAACCGGAAGCTAATGCCGAACGCATTATGCAGGAATTGACCAATTATGGTCTAGTTGCCGAAGATTGGGGCGGCGATACCATCATGGTGCCTGTATCAGCTAAAAGCGGCGTGGGCATTAACGATTTACTGGAAATGATTTTGCTGGTTGCCGAAGTAGCAGAATTGAAAGCTAACCCCAAACGCAGCGGACGAGGCAAAGTAGTTGAATCAAAATTGGATAAAGGTCGCGGACCTGTAGCTACTTTGTTGGTACAAACAGGAACATTAAGCGTCGGCGATTTCTTAATCGTCGGTTCAACACAAGGACGTATCAGAGCCATGTTTGATTATCGAGGCAAAGCAGTTAAAACAGCGCCGCCCTCTATGCCGGTGGAAGTTTTGGGATTAAACGACGTGCCAGCGGCAGGTGATGATTTTATTGCCGTAGAAAATGAACGATTGGCTAAACAAGTCGCCGAAAAACGACAGAAAGATAAACACGCCAGCGAAATTCAGCGCAATATCAAAGTCTCTTTGGAAGATATTTTCGCCCAGATTCAAGAAGGAGAAATCAAAGAATTAAATATCATTTTAAAAGCCGACGTACAAGGCTCTATTGAAGCGTTGCGGCAATCGCTGGAGAAAATTAGTACTGATGAAGTACGAGTACGTATTATTCATACTGGTGTTGGCGGCATCAGAGAAACAGACGTTAACTTGGCTTCGGCATCTAATGCGATTATTATTGGTTTCAATGTTCGTCCCGATAACAATGCCAAAAAATTGGCGGAAAAAGAAAATATTGAAATCAATACTTACCGCGTTATTTACGAAGCAGTAGAAGACGTTAAGGCGGCTTTGAGCGGTATGCTGACGCCAGAAATTAAAGAAGTGGAATTAGGGCAAGCAGAAGTGCGCGAAGTCTTCAAAGTTCCTAAAGTAGGCTTAGTTGCTGGTTGTTATATTACAGAAGGAAAAATTGCTCGCAACAGCAAAGTACGCGTCGTTCGTGACGGCGTAGTGATTTTTGATGGCGAAGTAGCCTCGCTGAGACGATTTAAAGACGACGTTAAAGAAGTGGCGTCCGGTTACGAATGTGGCATTGGACTGGAACGATTTAACGATATTAAGGAAGGCGATGTTTTAGAGGCGTATGGTTTTGAGGAGATTAAACGCGCCCTCTAAAAATCGAGGTGAATAAGATTGAAAATAAGACCTAATAGAATTGCAGAAGAAATTAAAAGAGAATTAGTGGCGATCATTCGCACGGAAATCAAAGATCCCCGCGTTAGCGGATTGGTTAGCGTAACAGATGTGGAAGTCACTAGAGATTTGAGTTATGCTAAAATTTATATCAGCAAATACGGCTCACTTGATTCGCGCCAAGAAGCGCTGCAAGGCTTGGAAAAAGCGGCAGGTTTTATTCGTAGCGAGTTGAGTAAACGGCTGAAAATGCGCTCAGTGCCTGAATTGATTTTTAAGCTGGACGATTCTTTGGAATACGGCGCTAAGATTGAAACGATCTTGCACGGCATAAATGAGCAATAGGAGGATACCATGTCAGAGATTTTAGTGCAAATGAAAGAGATTATTTTGGCACAACAGCAGATCATGATCATTTCACACAGCAATCCTGACGGAGATACACTTGGTTCACAGCTGGCTTTAGCCGATGCTGTGAACCAATTTGGTATTGATGCTGTTTTGATTAACAAAGACGAGCTGTCAGTCAAATATAGCTTTTTGAATAAATATGAACAAGTCAGACCGCTAGAAGATAATGAAATCACGCCAAAGGTCATTGTTTTTGTAGACTGCGCCAGTATGGAACGCAGCGGTTATGCTGCCAATGATAAGCGATTTTGTGATCGCATAATCATTAATATTGACCACCATCTTAGCAATCAGCTGTATGGTGCGCTTAATTATGTTCAAGATTCAGCGGCCGCTAATGTGCAAGTTATTGTAAAGCTGCTGCAAGTAATGGAGGCTAAAATTACGCCCGCTATTGCTACCGCTCTTTACTTAGGCTTAAGCACCGATACAGGTTCTTTCTTATTTGACAGCGTTAGCGCCAATACCCATCGCTTAGCCGCCGAATTGATTGATGCCGGCGCAGATACAGACCAAGTGCGCATGAATATTTATGAAAGTACATCTGTTGCCAAATTCCGGCTGTTGAAACATATTTATGAGCATACTACACTAGAATATAACGGCGTTTTATCATGGAGTCAATTTAGTCATGAATTGCTAATGGAAACGAAAGCAGATAGCGCTGATATTGATGGTGTAATCAATAATATCAAAAATATCGATGGTGTAGAAATTGCTATTTTGTTTCGAGAATTAGACGAAAACAAAGTGAAAATTAGCTTTAGAAGCAAAAATTGGGCCGACGTTAACCAATTAGCCGCTCATTTTGGTGGCGGCGGTCATATCCGTGCAGCTGGCTGTACTATTTTAGCCCCTTTGGAAGAAGTGAAAACGCAAGTTTTGGCTTACACGAGAGCTTATTTAGCGGAGGGCACTCATGATTGACGGCGTAGTTAATATTTTAAAACCTGAAGGCATGACTTCACATGACGTTGTCAATAAAGTGCGCAAAATTTTTCACACTAAAAAAGTTGGTCATACTGGCACGCTTGATCCCAATGCTGTCGGCGTTTTGCCTATTTGTATAGGACAAGGTACGCGATTGGCAGAATATTTGACGGACAAAGAAAAAGTGTATAAAACGATCCTGAATTTTGGTCGTGAAACCGACACACAAGATATTTCTGGACAACCGACGAAAGAAACTGCTTTGCCTTCTCTGAGCCGCGAAGAATTCAGCCAAATTTTGACGTCTTTTGTTGGTGAAATTGAGCAAATTCCACCAATGTATTCAGCCATCAAAAAAGATGGACAGCCATTATATCAATTAGCCAGAAAAGGCATTTCTGTCGAAATTGCGCCACGCAAAGTAGTAATTAAGGATATTCAGTTACTGATGTATACGCCACAGTCAGCAATGTTAGAAATTCGTTGCGGTAAAGGCACGTATATTCGCACGCTTTGTCAAGATATTGGACGGGCTTGCCAAAGCAGCGCTTACATGAGTTATTTGTTAAGAACGCAAAGTGGCGCTTTCAAAATTGAAGATAGTATACCATTAGAAAAATTAACTCAAATGGAACATCCAGAGGAAGCCATTATTGGTTTAAATGAAGCGCTAAAAGATATGCCGCAAATCATTTTTGCTGATAAAAAAGCTCAGCAAGAATTGGCGAATGGAATGAAACAAAAAATTGCAACTGAAAATCAAACGGGCATTTATAAAGCGCTCAACGAAACACAGCAGCTATTAGCAATTGGTCATCTGGAAGAAAATTATTTTAAACCAGATAAAGTATTCAAAGCAGGTGAACGTCATGAAGATCCACACAACAATAACTGATGTCCCTCAACAAAATAGAACCATTGCGTTAGGCAACTTTGATGGCGTTCATTTGGGACATCAAAAACTGATTACCTTAGGGAAAAATAAGGCCACCGATGCTCAACAGGAATTATTAGTCATGACTTTTTATCCGCAAATGCAAGCGGTATTTGATCAAACATTTAAATATTTGATAACACAAGCGGAAAAAAACGCCCATTTTCAAGCATTAGGCGTTGATCGTGTTTTGGCGCTAGCTTTTGAAAAAAAACTGGCGCAGACTTCGCCAGAAGATTTTGTAGAAAAAATACTGCTTGACTATTTACAGGCAAAACATATTATAGTGGGGTTTAATTACACGTTTGGCTATAAGGGAGCAGGCAATGCTGAATTATTGGCTGAACTGGCACAGAAACATCAAGTGAGCGTTCATATTGTTTCTCCAGTGTATTGCGATAAACAACTGATCAACAGCAGCAGTATCCGTCAATTTTTGAAGCAAGGACAAATTGAAAAAGCTAACGCTTTTTTGGGTTACAATTTTTCACTCAAAGGCGAAGTGATTCATGGACACAAAGTGGGGCGCACTATTGGTATTCCCACAGCTAACCTCAAACTTGGTAACGATCTATTGCTGCCAAAAAACGGCGTATATGCAGCTAAAGTAACTGTTGGTAAAGAAGAAAAATTAGGGGTATTAAATATTGGCATGCGCCCCACAGTAGATAATGGCAATGATACGTCAGTAGAAGTGCATATTTTGGATTTTGACCGCGAAATTTATGGAGAAATTATTTCAGTGACACTGCATCATTATTTGCGGGGCGAAAGTAAATTCAACAGCTTAGCAGAATTAAAAGCACAAATCCAACAAGATATGACACGCATTAGAAAAATTTTGAAATAAAATCGTCATTTCAGCAAAAAACAGTTGTTTTTTGTTCACGCTTAGTCTATAATAAAATCTGCTTGTAAACCATTAGCTCGGCTGTACGCAAATCTCCGGCGTTGGCTTAGCTTATGGCGTTTAGCAAATATTTTAGGAGGTGTCTGTTATGGCATTAGACAATCAAACAAAACAGATGTTGATTAAAGAATTTCAATTACATGAGAACGATACAGGTTCTCCAGAAGTACAAATTGCTATTTTGACCAACAAAATTAACTATTTAACTGAACATTTAAAAGTTCACAAAAAGGATCATCATTCTCGTCGTGGACTATTGAAAATGGTTGGTAAACGCAGAGGTTTATTAAATTATTTGATGGAAAAAGACATTGAAAGATACCGTAAGATTATCGCTTTATTGGGTATTCGTCGGTAACTGGACATTATTGAGTTATATTGTTACACAACAAGTAAAGCGAAAACAGCGGCAGCGAATCTTTTTGAGAATTCGCTGCCGCTGTTTTGTTGCGTGTTATTTAAAATTTGACAAGAAAAATCCTCTCCATATTCTTCAGCAAAAATTTGATAAATCGGTGCATCTTCGCAGTCAGTGGTATTGGTATTTCTAAGCCAATCAAAGCCAAAAATTATCGGTGCAATACGATTTAACGAACAATAATCTGCGAAACTGTTTTCCCTGATTTTAAACCTTCTTTGGCGGCAAAGAAAATTAGCGCTAATTAGTGACTTTCACACTAATTATTAAATCAGCTAGTTTATCACGCTAATTTTGATGCCTTACTAGCATTTACTCGGTTTTTGCACTTATGCCTAAACAAAGGTTACTGAAAAATAATGCAAAATAAAAGCAGACCATCATATATAACACTCTACTTTTTAATGCACATTTCCACTAAACGCAAAACTTATATGCACTTGTCCAAAACTCGCTAACCATGCTGACACGCACGATTTCATAACGTTTCACCAATACAAGCAACACTCAAAGAATTTCAGCATTTTTAACTTTATGATGTGCAAAGCAAGAAACAAACTTCTTAGTCGTCTACATTGCATGATATACAACAAAAAGAACCGCTGCATTGCCGAGTTTGACATACTCGTTTGCAACGGTCCTCTTTAATATTATTTACATAATAGCCTGATTGAAGCCACTTTCGGAAGCTTCTGCTGCTTCTTTATCTTGAGCATCAGTAGGAACACCATAGAAGAATGGGAAGTTTTCTGTGATGTACAAATACGCTAGGAAAGCTAAACAGAACAAACCAACCGTAGTGAAAAGTTCTAAGAACGATGGGAAATAAGTAGCGCCCAAATGTTCTACCATACCTGTATAAACCGTATTGAAACGAGTCAATACTAAACCAACCATTGTAGACAAACCAAAAATCAACAATCCGCCAACTGTTTTACCTACTGGCAAAAAGCTAATAATGATTGGCAAAATACACAAAGCAAACATTTCTAAAATAAACATATTGCCTTGCAAATCAAAAGCAAAAACATTACCAATTTGTCCACGAGTAACCAAATCAACCGTTTTTAAAACAAAATAAACGACCATGCAGCAAGCGGAAATTCTCGTTAATCCATGTAACATTTTGGTATCAGTAGGCATATTGTAACGATGGTTGCTCCAAATATTTTCAACGATAGCAACTGCCGGACCTACAAAAAATGCTGACAACAGATACAGCCAAGGCATCATTTGAGTTGCCCAAATGCCATCTAATTTGGCAGGCATTGCCAAATATAAAGATCCCAAAGAAGCCTGATGACCTAGAGGTACAACACACGCAATGATGAAAACAACGGGCATAAATTTATGCATTTTATGATTAACTTTTGGCGCAACTTTTTCTGTACCGACTTCAACTAATTCAATCACCTGTAAAATCATATAAGCTACGATACACATGTAAACTTCAAACATTGGCGAATGAATACCTGGCGATACGAATGGACGCCAGAAGTTATCCCAACGACCAATTTCAATAATCAAAATCAACAATACCAAGACATAGCCAATGAAAGAAATCAATAAACAACGTCTGGATAATGGTTTATATTTTTCAACATGAAAGACATGAGTGATGATCGCCATACTAAAACCAGCGCCAGCCAAAGCAATAACGTTCATATCAGCCATGATCCATGCGCCCCACGCCCATTCATCAGACAAATTGGTAGTATAACCTAAACCTGTGTAATACCGAAATAATATCATCAAGATAGCCAGCGCAAAAATAGCAAACATGCCTATTCTTACCGGCGTAATGCGGAAATTCCATCTGCGAGATGACATAATCTAACCTCCCCTTTTTTTCAAGCTAAGAGCTCTGTTCATTAATCGTGTTTTTCATTTCCTTCCGCTTCTGCTACGGCATGACGACGTTTGGAATAGAGATGAACCCCTGTCCATAATGCTGCGCCGCCGGCAAAAATAAACGGTGTAAACCGAGTAAAACCATGAATATTTTCTGGCACTGATTTTCCCATTGGTAAATTTGTTGGGAAGCCTAAATCACCGAAAGGAACATCGGAAATATAGAGCCAGTTGGTACCGCCAACTTCACTTTCACCATAAACATGATCAATATATAAATTTGGATTAGCGCTAATCGTTGCATGAGCTTGCGCTAATAAAGCCTCACGATCGCCAAAAATAAGCGCATTCGTTGGGCATACGCTAGCACAAGCCGGCGCTTCGCCTTCTGCCAATTTTGAGGAACAGAATTGACATTTCATAACAGACGGCATGACTTTTTCCCATTCGTATTTAGGAATATCAAAAGGACATGCAATCATGCAGTAACGACAACCAACGCATAATTCAGGATTGTACTGAACAGCACCTTCTTCTGTGATATGAAATGCATTAGCAAAACAAACTGATTTGCAAGATGGATCTTGGCAGTGCATACATTGTCTTTTAACATAACGCCAAACTTCTTTGCCATCTTTTTGAACTTTCATGTGCTCAACTGTCGTCCATGTGTTGGAATCTAATTTTACATTTTCACCATGAGCATTGCGAAACTCTTCTTCTCTATTTTCAGGATTTTGGAAGCTCTGATTGTTCCACAGCTTGCAGGCGACTGTACAGCTACCGCAACCGACGCATTTGGTCAGATCAACCAATACACCTTTATTTGGTGTTGTTTTTTTGCTTGACATAATCTATCAACCTCCCGTCTTTTAAACATTTTTTGGTTTAATCGAATCTGCTCTGGATGTATAGCTCGTATGGCATAACTCATGCGCTAAATGACTTAGCGGAGCCCCCAAATATTCTTCATAAATTTTCTTGATTTCTGGATTTTCATGAGACAATTTAACATTTATTGTACCGCCATTTTCTTTGGAATCCAATACATCTCCAGCATTATCTTTAGCATAAATCGTGTCAATTCTGGACTGACGTACCCAGTCTTGCGGAGGTACAGCAGTTCTTGGTTGACCGCCGCCAGCAATACACCCACCGGGGCAAGCCATAACTTCCAAAAATTGAAAATCAGCTTTACCAGCACGAATATCTTCGCATAATTTTCGTGCATTACCTAACCCAGAAGCAACGGCAACAGTGACATCGCCGACGCCGGGAATATTTAAAGTTGCCTTTTTAATCCCTTCCAAACCGCGAACTGGTTCTAAATGATACAACAATTCTGGCGGTTGACTACCTGTAATTAAATAATACGCACTTCTGACTGCTGCTTCCATAACGCCGCCAGTATTACCGAAAATCAATCCAGCAGTGGAACCAATGCCTTCATATTGGTCATATGGCGAATCAGCCGGCAAAGAATTGAAGTCAATACCAGCTTGGCGAATCATATTCGCCAATTCACGCACACTCAAAATAGCGTCCATGTCGCGCATATTTTCATCATTGTGTACGTATTTACCAGCAGCATTGAATTCAGGACGATCTATTTCAAATTTTTTGGCTACGCAAGGCATAATCGCCACGTTGAAAATCTTTTTAGGATCAATTCCTCTTTTTTCTGCCATATAAGTTTTAATAGTAGAACCATGCATCATGGTTGGTGAGCGAGCGCTAGAAAGATTGGCAATCAAATCTGGATAATAATATTCAACAAATTTTACCCATCCCGGACAGCAAGAAGTCAGCTGTGGCAAAACGCCGCCAGTCGTAATTCTCTGAACTAATTCAGAACCTTCCTCCATAATGGTCAAATCAGCGCTAAAGTTCGTGTCCAAGACATAATCGAAATTCAAGGCACGCAAAGCGGCAACTTGTTGCCCTTCTGCCCAAGCGCCAGCAGGCATACCAAATTCTTCGCCAATGCCTACACGAGTAGCTGGTGAAGTATGAACCACTACGATAGTCTCAGGATCATTAAGCGCAGCATTAACCTTTTCAATGTCTTCTCTTTCCTTAATTGCACCTGTTGGGCACCATAAAGAACATTGTCCACAATGAACGCAGATAAAATCGTCTTGAACTGGCAATTCGTAAAACCCAAATACACTCTGTACTTTTTCACAGGCTTCAATACATTGACCGCACAAGATACATTTTTCATCATTTCTTACAATAGATCTGTTGTTTGGATCCAATGGAACCCGTCCTTTTACTTGTGCCGGAATAGCGCTTGCACTGCGATATTGATTTGGAAGCCAACCTGTACCGCTTGGATCGCTTACTGGTGAACAGCCTGTCATTGTTGCCGTCGCACCTACTACCCCTGCTCCTGCCATAACACTTAGAAAACGTCTTCTGCTGATGCCTTTGTTTTCTACTTCTTCGTGTTTTTGCATTTTTTTCACCCCATACATATAAATTTTAAATTAAGGACTCACTCACAAAATAATAATCGAATTTATGAATGCCGAAATGTCCTCTACTTAAGACTGTGATTTATATTTAGGCTCATCAAAAGTTTTCCTTTTAATAGAGAGCCTGAACACACTAACCGATAATAATCAATAAAAAGTGTCATTCTTCTTAATAATATTGTATTACCTAGACGAAAAATAAGCAACAGCTTTTTAATTGTGAAATGCTGCACAATTCGCTTCTTTCTTCTTACCTCAATAACCATAATTTTTCTTTCAACAGTCAAACAGTCAAACAATCTAATCCTAGATCAAGCAATTCCCTGATTCGTTCATCACGAATAGAGTAAATCACTTGCTTGCCATCTTTTTGACCAGAAACAATCTTGCTGTTACGCAAAATTCGTAGTTGGTTGGAAATTGCCGACTGACTAGCGCCAACTAAAACACTGAGATCACAGACGCATAACGGCTCCTGAAGCAAATAATATAAGATTTTAACCCTTGTCGGCTCTGATAGTGTTTTAAAAAGCTCTGTAAGAGACAAAGCCGTTTCTTCTTTTAGACGCTTATCGGCAAAATGTGCTAAAATATGCTCATGAGCACAAAATTCCTCACAAACTAAGCTCTCCTCCATTGCTTTCTCCTTCCTTCAATTTGCTCCATGATAAGTGACGATTAAATTCCTTTTTCAGCTCAGGTTTGTGAAAGACTGCTCAAACTGTAATCAATTCACCACATTTTTCTTCATGTAAACTATTGTGATAAAAAAGTTATATAATAACGTCTCAATAATAAACCATAAACCTTAGTGTATAAAAACGCTTATAAAAAATATCAACCAATACTTTTTATAAGTCCTGATACGCTTTACTCCTTCTTTGCTCGTTTTAACATAATTTCACTCATTCGTCTACGTCCGCCGGGTTTTTCATTTAATACAGCTTCACTATCACTTGGCTTACCCAAAGCAATAATGCCATAAAGCTCATGATTATCGCCAATATTAAACTCTCGTTTCAAATCGAATCGATCAAATCCTCCCATGCAATGCGTAACATAACCTTTACGCGCCGCTTCCAATGATAAGTACCCCCATGCGCAACCGCTGTCAAAGGCTCCCCAGTAATTAAACAATCCATTATGCGTTTCGTACAGCGCTCCCGCCACCACAATCAAAACCGGCGCTTCTTTTGCCCATTCAATATTGCTAGGCGTCATATACTCCATGATCATCTGCCGATCTTCTTCAGTACTCGCTACAAAAAAACGCCATGGCTGTTCATTATAAGCTGACGGCGCTAATGTTGCCGCCAATAAAATATCGTTAATATCTTTTTCCGGCACAGGTTCCGAATTAAAATATCTTGTTGAATATCGCTCAATGATTTCTGGCATGATATCTCGTTCAATATCTCGTTTCAATTTTATCAACTCCTTTATCTTTATTATACCCTATGGAATTGAGCTTCTCGCTAATCGTTTCTTATGACAGTTATACTTTCAAAATCGACCATAAACGATTCACAACTGACTTTAGCCAATAAAAGCCAGTTATGTAATGATTTTCAAAAATCAAACACCAAATTATTTGCTTGACACGCTAATAATATATTTCAATTTTCGTTCATAACGGCTGAACATCCTAACTGCTACTATTGCTAAAATTATTTGCACTACTGGTAACGCTAACCAAACGCCATCTAACTTGAAAATCAGCGGTAAAATAGCAAAAGCCAATGGTGACAGCAGTAACGGATCACAATAGATCAAAATTGATGAATTACTGGTTTTATTGATGGCACAAAAAAATTCCGCCGCCAACTTAACTACGCCAATAAAAGGAAAAGCAAAACTAGAAATCCATAAACTCCGAGCAAAAATTATTGACGCTTCCGCTGATAAACCAAAGAATTGTGCAATAACGGTTTGAGCTGGTAAGCAAAGCCCAAAAAGCACCACGCTAATGAACAGAATCAAAGCGATTGCTTTGCGACGAATTTGCAAAATAGCAGGATAATGCTTTGCACCGTTAGCATGGCTGATGATAGGCTGAATACCTTGCCCAACGCCGCCCATCAAAGAATTGGCAGAAAACAGAATATAAGAAAGTACAGAATAAGCTGCTACAGCCAAATTGCCGCCATAGCGAATACATTGCCAATTACAAATCACAATAACCAACGAAGGTGCCAGTGACGAACCAAAAGGCGACAATCCAATACGAACAATGGTAGCTGCCGTTGAGCGAATCAATTTCATTTCTGTCGGTTTGATACGCATTTCTTTATTGATAAAAATAGCCGTCAAAGTGCAGACAGTAACTAATGTTTGACCAGCTACAGTAGCAATTGCAGCGCCAGCTAATCCCCAATCAAACACCATAATGCAGATAGCGTCTAAAACAATATTAGTAATAAAACCGCTGATCATAATGGTCATTGCCAAAACAGTATGCCCATGATTGCGCAGAATTGGCGTCAAGCCAACGCCAATAATTTGCATAGACGCTCCTAAAACAATTATTTGAATATAATCAATACATAACGTTAAAACATAACCTTCTGCACCGAAAAAGCGCATAATATATGAAGCTGTCAACATAAATAAAATCGTAAAAATAACAGATATTAACAAAAGTAACGAAAAACAGTTACCTTTAGCTCTTGCCGCTTCTTGAATACGTCCTTCACCAATCTTTGTACTCATTAGCACCGCACCACCAACGCCAAGGCCTGTCCCGGTCGCTAAAATGAGCGCTGTCAAAGGCCATGCCAGATTGATTGCCGCTAATCCTTCATCACCAACGGCATTGCCAATAAAAAAACCGTCGACAATACCATAAAATCCACCTAAAACCATCGTTAGCATACTGGGCAGAACAAATTTCCAAAATTGCTTTTCTATGGTATTTCCCAATTTATTGGTCATCATTTATCACCTCATATCCTTATAATAAATCCTAAAGCAACAATAATGTCAAGTTTTATTGCAGAAGGTATAATTTTCGTACCTCAATAGTGTTGGCAAAACAATTATCATTATTCCAATAAGTACCAAAAATATCGGCAGCTGATAGATACTCTTTTGCAATCATTAAAGCAAATTCGTGCGGCTTGTCTTACGGAATATTTTTTACCAAATTATGCTGAGCAATTATACAAGCATAATAACCATGCGTTTTCTTATAACTAAAAAAGACAAATTTGAAAAATGCTGCACTTAGCAGCTTTATAAAGAACAGCATCTGCCAAAATAAAATTCTTGCAAAAGCTAAACAATTCCCATTAAATTGCTTTACTGCTAATTTGCTTAAAACAGTATAAAAAAGCCCCTGCTTTCCATGTGCTGTTCACTAGCTCAAAAGCAAGGACTTTTTGATTTATTCGCTAATACCGCTTTCTTTGAATTTTTTATTAAACCATTCCAATAATGGGTGAAGCGGTTTTTTCAATGTTAATCCCAAAAGCAAGGCAATGACACCGAAAACCAGCAAAATCTTAAAATCATACCAAAGATTATCAACCATAGGTCCAGCCACAGCTTCTCTTAATGCACCAATAGCGTACGTAAAAGGAAGAAATGGCTTGATAATTTGATAAAATTCCGGCATGACTTCTACGGGAAAAGTTCCGCCAGCACCAGCAAGCTGCAAGACTAAAAACACGACACAGACAGCTTTGCCCACTGTGCCTAGCATGGAAACAATAGTGTAGACAATCAATGTAAAAACAATGCTGCTTAAAAGACAGAAGCCTATAAATAAACCTAGATCAGTTACAGTAATCCCTAACAAAAATTTATCACCTACTGCAACAACCAAAGATTGTGCTAACGCTAAAGTCACAAAGGTCAGCATCTTGCCGAAATATTCCTCCATAATCAATAGCGGTTCGTCTTTTTCGATAGGTTCGGCTTCAGTAGTAAGTACTGCGCATAGCAATAGACAACCAACCCAAATGGCAAGAATCGTATAAAAAGGCGCCATGGCCGATCCATAATTATCCAAATGATACAATCTTTCTTCCACCAATTCTACTGGTCCAGAAAAATAATCACTCATTTCATCGGGATCATTTTCTAAGATATCGATTAAAAGATCCAAATTATCATCGGTCATTTGGCGCATTAGATCGCTTAAACGGTGGATTTTTTCTTTGATCTCAGGGATATGAGTTGTAACTTGATCCATCATTTCCTGTCCTTTAGCGCTGGCATTTTTGCCATCTGCTAAAAGTTCATTCAATTTGGGCATAGCATCATCAGCACTTAACAAAATATTATCCAAATTTCCCAATGATTGTTCTAAATCGGCAAACATCGCTTCAATAATATCATTCCAGCGTTCATTATAACTTTGCCGTAGTTGTTCAATAGCAGTCTGCACCTCAAGAACCGTTTGATCGGCAAAAGCAAATAAGTCATCAGCCAAAAGCAAACCATTATCCAGTGTTTTCAGGGCGTTTTCAGCTTTTTGCAATGCTTCTGCAACGAGACTGTCAATATGGGCGAGTTCAGCAATAATATCCCCAACCGAAAAATTTCTTTCAGCCAAAATTGCCAGTGCTTCCTGTGCTTTATCCAAAAATTGTTTGCCTGTCAGCAATTTTTCAGTGATTTGGTCAAATTTGGCAGCGATTTCTTCATCGGTCATTTTTTCCAACTCTTTTTGCAAATTTTCTTGGTTGGTATAAGCTTCTTTTAAAGCCTCGCAGGCTTTGGAAAATTTATCGTCAGTTTCTTGCCGCACTTGAGGCAAGGCATCGTCAATGGCTGTACAATCGTTTTCAATAGCGGTTAAATACTGGTTCAGCGTTTCATCTTTTCCTTGTTCTATAGCAAGAAGAGCAGCTAAGAGATCAGCCTGCAAGGTTTTAATTCCCAATTGAGGATATTTAATTTGATAAAGTGCGCCTTTACGTTCAGCTTCTATTAAATACGTTTTTAATTGCTCTTTCTCTATTTGATCAGAACGATATTGCATAACGGTTTGACGAATATTATCCAGATACATAGGCACATCTGTTTTTAATTCATTTTGCGCATCCGTCGCTAATTTTTGCAACTGATCAATCTGTGAAGAAAGCAACGTCTGGTTGAGCGCAACAGTTTGTAACAAAAATTCTCTCAATTCACCGGAATGATCGCTCAAAGAACCAAAAGCATTTACCATCGTTTCCAAGGCGCTTTCCGCCGTTTGTAATTGGCGTAAAAGTTGTTCATAATTAGGCGCAAGCTGTTGATAAGGCGTTAAAAATTCGATGATTTTAGTTAAAACATCCTTTAATTGTTCAGCTTTTGCTAAAATCGCTGGTACTTTTTGACTTAAATCATCAATATCATTGACTTCTCCTTCAGCTTCGCGCAATAGTTCAGTCAACTGATCGCTAAGCGTAAGCACTTCATCAAATTTACCATCCAAATAAGCGACAGCTTCAGCCTTAACTTCTTCAGCATCAGCCAAAAGCGTAGCACCATAGAGAGAAAAATCCTTCAGATTGGCAAGACCGCTTTCAATTTCTGGCAAACTTTTATCCGCATCAGCCAAAATATCGTTGACCAAAAGCAAATCATTTTGGGCATTGTCCAGCGCTTCTTCAATTTCATAAAAATGACTGTTGACTTGAAGAACTGCATCGCGAAAATTTTTAATCTTATTTTGATTATCGGCAACTCCTTCACCCAATTCTTCACTGACGACAAAAACGGCTTTGTCAACTACTTCGATAATTGCTTTGGTCACTTGATTAGTAAGGGTTTTAGCACCAGTATCGGTAATTTTCGGAGCAATAGCATTACTTTTTTCATTAACTCGATAAATAATGCGCGGTTTTTCCAATTCACTGTTAAAAACATCGACTAATTGTGCAGAAAAATCGGCAGGAATTTCCAGCATGGCATAATATTTATCATGTGTTAAGCCATATTCAGCTTCTTCTTCATTTACAAATTGCCAACCGATACTATGATTTTCTTTTAAATTGTCAATAATCATATTGCCGACATTGATGGCTTCATTTTGCAACATAACGCCTTCATCAAGATTAACGACAGCAACTTTTATACCGCTAGTACTGCCGTAAGGATCCCAACAAGCGATAATATTTACCCATGCGTACAACGATGGCAGAACAACTAATCCCAACGTCACAATCAAAGCTACTGGATTGGTCGCGATGTTTTTAAAATCCCTGCCATAGACGGCTAAAATATTTTTCAGTTTGAGCTTTCGTTTTTCTTTCATTGATCGCGCTCCTTTTTTGATGATGTTTAAATTTAGCATATCAACATTATTTTTTCCATAGACAATGCTGAAACTTTGTCAAAATTATTTTGGCTAAACGAAAAATAATGCTTGACAAGTCAGCGCATACTAACTATAATAAATTCAGAATTACCCACCCCACAGGGGGGTATAGGAGTGTGTTCGTAATGACTCATGAAAAATTTGATATTACTGGCATGACTTGTTCTGCTTGTTCCGCTCATGTCGAAAAGAGCGTCAAAAAACTTTCAGGTATTGCTAGCGTCAATGTAAATCTTTTAGCTAATAACATGACGGTTGATTACGATCAAAGCCAGCTCAATCAAGGCCAAATTATTCAAGCTGTCCTTGACGCTGGATATGGCGCATCAATTCATCAGCAGCAAAAGCAAACCGTTGTGCAAAATCAACCAAAAACAGCCGAGCAAGAGGCAGCGCAGACGAAAAAACGGCTAATACTGTCTTTCACGTTTTTAATCCCCTTGTTTTATATTTCTATGGGACACATGTTGAACTGGCCATTGCCTGATATTTTTCATGGAACAGAAAATGCGTTAATTTTCGCCTTTACACAATTTTTGTTGGTTTTACCAGTTATTTATCTCAATCAGAAATATTTTATCGTCGGCTTTAAAACATTAGCTAAAGGCGCCCCTAATATGGATACTCTCATTGCCATCGGTTCTTCGGCAGCTGTTTTATACGGGATATTCGCTATCTACCAGATTGGTTACGGTTTGGGACATAATGATTTGACGCTGGTAACACAGTACGCCATGGATTTGTATTTTGAATCAGCCGCTACCATTTTAACACTTATTACAGTGGGTAAATATTTGGAAAGCAAATCCAAAGGCCGCACATCAGAAGCTATCACCAAATTGATGGATTTAGCGCCTAAAACGGCAACGGTTCTAAGGGACAACAGCGAAAGAGAAATTTCAGTAGACGACGTTATTGTTGGCGACATTGTGATTATTAAGCCAGGACAAAGTATTCCAGTAGACGGAATCATTACAGAAGGCGCTTCTACTATTGATGAGTCCGCACTAACTGGCGAAAGCCTTCCCATCAGCAAAAAACAAGGGGACACCGTCATTGCCGCTACAGTTAATAAAACAGGATATTTTCAGTTTCGTGCTACTAAAGTAGGTAGCGATACTACTTTAGCGCAAATTATTCAGTTGGTAGAAGACGCCAGCGCTTCCAAAGCGCCTATCGCCAAATTAGCAGATAAAGTCAGCAGTATTTTTGTTCCAACAGTAATATCCATCGCTGTCATTGCAGCAGCTATCTGGCTGTTGTTAGGCTATGATTTTACTTTTGCCCTGTCTATTGGCATTGCTGTACTTGTTATTTCTTGTCCTTGCGCTTTAGGCTTGGCTACGCCAGTAGCAATCATGGTTGGCACTGGAAAAGGCGCTGAAAACGGTATTTTGATTAAATCAGCAGAAGCGCTGGAAACAGCTCATACCATTAACACGATTGTTTTAGACAAAACTGGCACCATCACATTAGGTAAACCTAAAGTAATTCATATATTGCCTGCTGAAGGCTATACAGAAGAACAACTTTTAACACTTGCCGCTTCAATGGAAAAACCTTCGGAACATCCTTTAGCGGAAGCCATCGTTGCTAAAAGCGTTGAAAATCATCTTGAGCTGATAGCAGTTGATTCTTTTGAAGCTATTGTCGGTCAAGGAATTAACGTTGTTTTAAATGGCGAAAATTATTGCTCAGGCAATCTCAAATTGATGTCACAAAAACAAATTGATTTTGGCGCATTAGCACAAAAAGGCGCACAGTTGGCGGCTTTAGGTGAAACGCCGCTGTATTTTGCCAAAGACCATCAACCTGTAGGACTAATCACTGTCGCCGATGTCATTAAAGATACTAGCGTTGCCGCTGTTACTGCTTTTAAAAATCTCGGTCTTGAAGTGGTTATGCTGACTGGTGATAATCAAAAAACTGCTGCCGCTATTGGTAAACAAGTTCATATTGATCACGTTATTGCCGAAGTGCTGCCACAAGATAAAGCCCATGAAGTACAAAAATTACAGCAACAGGGAAAAATTGTAGCAATGGTTGGAGACGGCATCAATGATGCGCCAGCGCTGGCACAAGCCGACGTGGGGATTGCTATTGGCAGCGGCACCGATGTTGCTATCGAATCAGCAGATATCGTACTAATGAAAAGCGATTTATTTGACGCAGTCAGCGCTATTGAATTGAGCAAAGCGGTTATTACCAATATTAAGCAAAATTTATTTTGGGCATTTTTTTACAATAGCGTCGGCATTCCGCTGGCAGCAGGTCTGCTTTTTATACCGTTGGGTTTAAAACTCAATCCTATGTTTGCAGCGGCAGCAATGAGTCTAAGTTCCGTTTGCGTCGTCACCAATGCGTTAAGACTACGCCATTTTAAAAGCAGCAAAGCGGCGCTAAACTTCCCACAGCAGGTACCGGCTGTATCAACAGCCGATTCCATAGAACTTATATCTGAAGGAGAGATTACTATGACCAAAAAAATGATTATTGACGGTATGACTTGTCCCCATTGTTCTGCTCGTGTAGAAAAAGCCTTAAATGCTATTGACGGCGTCAGCGCGGTTGTTGATTTAGCCAGCAAGACAGCTACCATCACTTTAGCTCAAACAGTTGACGACGACATTCTAACCAAAGCCGTCACAGACGCTGATTATACGGTGGTTTCCATCAGTTAGGAGAAGATATGAAAGCACAAAGAGAACCTGTTGAACAACTTCTAAAAACAACTAAAGGACAAATCGAAGGTGTCCTACGTATGATTGATGACGACCGCTACTGTATTGATATTTCCAATCAAATTCTAGCCTGCGAAGCGCT
>CATJSX010000039.1 GCA_949743265.1 uncultured Peptococcaceae bacterium | reverse complement strand
GCCAGCATATCGGGATAAATTTCTTTTTCACTGGCTTGCGGTGAATTTTTGGACAAACATAAACCAAACATATCCTGAAATAACAGTTGATAGTTGAAACGATGATCAAAAAAGTATTCATCAGGAGTCAGCATGCCTTCGACGCATCGGCTATCATCGTCACTGGATAGTCGAGATAATACTGCGAAATTGTATTTTGTCTCAATTAGTTTTTGCGGCAGAGTCTGCAGTTCGTTTTCAATCAATCGTACAATGATTTGAGGGTATTGCCGATAAAATGATGAAAGAAAGTTTTCTAAAATGATTTCAGAAAAAAACGTCGAAGCAATTATAGCAAGTTCACCGCTGCAAGAAGCATAGGAACAATCAATCTCCTGCAAAAGTTCTTGGTACATGGCAGAAACTTTTTGAGAAAACGCTAAAACTTTCTTTCCTTTTTCAGTAAGAGACACCCCATGAGCTTCTCTGATAACCAACGGCGTGTTGAGTTCTTTTTCCATTGATTTTATATTAGCGGTTAAAGCAGGCTGCGTGATATGCGCTTTAGCTGCGGCTTTGTTAAAAGAACCTTCCTGTGATAATATTACAAAATATTTCAGTTGCTCTAAACGCAAAGTTATCCCTCCACAAACAATATGACGAATTTTTATTCTATTATAGTCGTTGTAAAGACCCGTTTCAAGGCAAAATCATTCTCCTTAGCAACACTTATAAAATTTTATTCGTTGCTGACACAAAATCGAATTTTTCTTTATTAGACAGCAGCGGTATAAAAACTTAAAATATTATTATAAATAAGATTCTCTTGCGCAAGAATTCTTTACCTACTGTAATAACAAAGGAGAGTTATAATTTGATGAAAAAATGGATTCACTTGGGCATAACGATTTTATTCATGTTTTTCTTTCGCTTTTTACCTGCTCCTGCACCAATCACGCCCTATGGTATGCAATTGTTAGGCGTTTTTCTGGGCGCTATTTATGCATGGTCATTCTGTGGTTTACTATGGCCCAGTTTGTTGGCAATATTAGCTTTAGGCTTAACAGATTTCGGCACAGTTGCCAACGTTTATGCCACCGGATTTGGTCAGGAAAATTTGATTTTGATGCTGTTTGCTTTTATCTGGGCAGGTCCTGTACTGGAAGCCGGATTAGGTGATTATTTGACAATGAAATTATTGTCACTGAAGTTTATGAAAGGCAGACCTTGGCTTTTGCTGTATGTTTTATTTGTTGGTTGCGGTTTAATGTCGTTATTGATTAACGGCATGGTTTTGATGATCTTTATGCTAACTGTATTTGGACAATTATTTAAGAAATTGGGCTATCAAAAAGGCGACCTCATGGTTGGTATGTTTAACGTTGGTATTGTTTGTAGTGTTGCTATTGGCATGTCGATTTTGCCATTCATGGGCTGGGCTTTGGGACCGTTAGCTATCGCTGGTGCTGCCGGTGTTACAATTGATATGGGCAAGTGGACGATTTTAGTTCTATTGATGTTGTTATTGACCATGCTAGTCCATATTTTGCTGATGAAATTGTTGAAATGCAATGTTGAGCCATTGGCGTCCGTCGATCCTGCTGAATTAGACACTGAGAAAAAATTTGCCAATGGTTTATCCAAGCATCAAAAAGCATTACTTTCTGTTGTTGTCGGTACGGTCATTGCCTGCGTTGCGTTAACGTTTATCAGCGGTACGGAAGGAATCCGTTTATTATTTGCTAAATGCGGCGTTTATGGCGTATTTGTTCTTTCTTTGGTCATTATGCTTTTTGTTAAAGTCGAGGATAAACCGCTAATGGAAATCAATTCAGCTGCCAAAGCCATTTCTTGGGAAATGATTTTATTATATGCCATTGCATTGACGTTATCAGGCGCTTTAACTGGCGAAGGAACTGGTATCGCTAGTTTTGTTACTGCTAAACTAACGCCAATTTTAGCTGGTACCAGCGAATATACCTTTGTCCTTTTGGTGGTTATTGTTACGTTAGTTTTAACCAATATTGCCAACAATATGGTAGTTACGTTTACTATGCTGTCCGTTATCATCATGCTCAGTCAGCAAGGCGTCTTATTTAATCTGCCGTTGTCAGTTGTTTGTATTACAGCTGTTGGATTATTGGGTTTTGCTTTGCCTGCTTCTTCCATTTACGGCGCATTGCTTCATTCTACAGAGATGAACAACGCCAAATCAGCTACTTTAACTGGTATTTTGGCTTGCGTATCTGTTGCTATTACATTGGCGCTTGTGATTATTCCATTAGGAATGATCATCATATAAGCAATTTTTGATTTCAGAAGGGAGTCTACTCATGTTACGAAATAAAGGTTTAACAGACAAATTGCTGTTATTGGGCATTGATGGTATGGATCCTCGCTTTACCAAACGTATGATAAGCGAAGGTAAAATGCCTAATACGGAAAAACTCGTTCAGTTAGGCGCTTGCCGTGAAGACTTAGTTTTATTAGGCGCTAATCCGACCATTACGCCGCCTATGTGGGCGACGCTAGCTACCGGCTGCTATCCAATGACACATGGTATTATGGATTTTAATCTATCCGGCGAAACGGATAAAGATATTACGTTAGGCGCATTTGCCTCTTGTTTCTTAAAAGCAGAACCACTATTTAATGTTACTGCTAAAGCAGGTAAAAAAACTTTGGTCATGCACTGGCCGGGCGGCAGTTTTCCGCCAACCGTTGAAGGCGATAATATTTATACTATTGACGGTTCCAGTCCCGGTGCTGTCTGCGCATGGTCTTCGGCACGAGATTTCGATATGATTTATATTGCCAGCACTAAAGCCAAAGAACCGTCTTATATGCCTTATTCGGTCAAAACTTCTGATCTAGAAGGCGATGAAAAACTCAAATTTTCTTTGAACCATTCTCATTCAGGTATATCAACAGAAGCTAAGGAACGATTGCAAAAGTATAAAGAACAATATGCTGCTCAAATCAACGTTGAAGGCTATGTGCCAGATGGAAGCTTTGTTGTTGACACGATGCTTTTTGAAAAGGACAAAGGTTTAAACTGGAATTTGGCAGATTTCCCCAGCAGTTGTTCTATTTCACCCGTATATCCCGCTAACGGCTGGGCATTCGACACGCCTGCCGATGCGAAAGAATTTGTTATGATTACCTATTATGGTAAAGTCATCAGAAACGCGTTGATTTTGAAAAATGAGCAAGGAGTTTATGATAAAGTTGTTATTTATAAAAATAAATCGACACCGGAACCTGTTGTTATTTTAGAAAACGACGTTTTTACACCAGCATATGATACCATTCCTAAAGCGGACGGCGGCGAAGAATTGGTTTATCGCAACATGCGCTTATTAAAAATTGCCGAAGATGGCAGTTATATACGAATTTGGTCTTCACGCGGCATGTCTTGTGAAGATGATTCCGTTTGGTTTCCGAAATCTTTATTCAAAGAAATTACCGATAAAATCGGACCTTTACAACCAAGTAGTCAAATGAGTGGTAATGACGCCGATTTGATTATGAAATGCAATAACGAACAATGGGTATTATCTGCTAAGTGGCAGTCAGAATGTATGCATTATATGATTGAACAATATGGCGTGGAAGTTATTTTTTCACATTTTCATAATATTGATATGCAGAGTCATAACTACATGAAGTATATGAAAAATCGTGATACATCTCGCTATGATGAAAGTGAAGTAATCAAATATGCTGAAGCGGCTTATAAAATCACTGATGACTATGTTGGCAGCTTTATGCATCTATTAGATGAGGGATGGACAATTTTGCTTTTCTCCGATCATGCGCTAATCAGCGCCGAAGAAGGTCCGCACGTTTTATGTGAAAACTGCGGCGTTTGCGTTGATCCGTTGCGCGCTATGGGCTATACCGTTTTGAAAAAAGATGCTGACGGCAAAGAATTACCAGAAGTTGACTGGACGAAAACAACTGCTATTCAAACCCGCTCTAACAGTATCTATATTAACGTAAAAGGCAGAGATCCGCATGGTATTGTTGATCCTGCTGACAAATACGAATTGGAAGAAAAGATCATTACCGATTTATATGGCTATAAAGATGAAAAAACAGGTCATCGGATTGTTGCCTTGGCGTTACACAATAAGGACGCTGTTCTTTTGGGCTTAGGTGGTCCTATGGGATCCGATATTGTACTTTTCTTGCATGAATCATATGCTGAAGACCATGGCGCAGCTTTATCCACTGCTTATGGTCATAATGATACGTCGCTTTCACCAATCTTCATCGCGGCAGGCAAAGGTATTAAACCAAACTATCGCACAACCCGCTATATTCGTGAGGTCGATGTGGCGCCAACAGCAGCAGTACTGCTAGGGGTAGATATACCAGCCGATTGCGAAGGAGCGCCAGCTTATCAGATTTTCAGCGAAAAATTATAATATCCAACTTAAAATATAAAGGAATAGAATGTTTATTTTGAGCCGAAAAACAACAGCATTTTGCCGTTTTTCGGCTTTTTTGTATTTTTACCCATTCAATAATTTATACTTTTATCCATTTTTCATTTTATATTAACTTAAAGACAAGTTTGATCAAAGGAATCACAATGAACACTAAAAAAATCAAACAAAATACCATCATAATAGCCCCGTATTTATAAGCTGACGCTGATGTAGAATATTTATGCGCATGGACTAACGCTCCATATATACTAGCTGCCGGTGTAAGAAATCCCATTTCTGCAGAACAAATGACAATAATCGTTGGTATAACCGGATCGGCAATAAAGCCTTGCACAGATAATGTTGCAACTACAGTTGATAAAAGGATGACAACGGCATTATTATTAAGTACGTTTGTCAATAACAACGCAACAATGGCAATAACAATACATAGTGTTAAATCATTTGTTTGGGTTAAAATAGGACCTAGCACATTACCAATCCAAGCTGTTACACCGGTATCTGAACCGGTTAGAAGTGTTCCCATAGTAACCGCTACCCCAATCATCAACAACAATTCCCACGGAAACGCAGCTGCCATAACAGTTGGTTCCAATAAGCGTTTGCCGTCAATTCGAATAAACATCATCACTCCTATTGCTAACGCCATCCAGCCAATGAAACTTAATTTTGCCGACACAAACATATAGACAGCGCCTAAACTTTTAGGGAAAAAAGCAATAACAATACTACCTAAGGCAAAAATGAGCATAGCAATCAAAACACTTTTTTGGTAAGAAAGCAACCCTTTACTATATTTCTCTGCTAAAAAAGTAATATCACTTTGCCCCATTTTATCAATATCACATTTTAAAAGACGCATCATTATCAACATAAAGAATAAAAAAAGGATTCCAACTAATAATAATAAAACGAGATATCCGGCATTACTGATAACAATTCCTGTAGTTGTTTGCAAAACCTGTAAAGCCATAATCTGCGGAGCAGACCAAGGATAAAGAATCGTAGCAATCAAAATATCCAAAGCAGTGCAGATAAGAATCATTGTTGGTACTTTATCTCCCGGTTGATAACCTGCTTGCTCAAATAAAACACTATAGAGATTAAACAAAAAGATGGCTACCACCATGGGATTCGTTATAACACTAATAACATAAGCGCCGTATAAAATCATAGCGACTAATAGCCATGGATTTCCTTTAAGAAATTTAGCGCTTAAAACTTTATAGACTAGATATTCCGCAACATCAGCTCCCATTAAAGCGCCAACAGTAAATAAACTAAGAAAGACCATAATAAAAGCATAACTGCTAAATACTTGTGAAACTGCGCCAAATGCTCCTGTAGGTAGATTAACGCCTAAAGCCACCATAGTCAACAGTGATGCCCACAAGGTATTACTACCACCAAAACACCATCCCCAAATAGCACCAATAAAAATCCCCAAAAGCGCCATACCGTAAGGCGTAATAGGTTCCGGTGCGGGAATAAATTTAAAGAAAAACATCAAAACCAACACTATGATAAAATTGACCCATTCTTTACCACTGTTTGTTTTGTTAATTCGTTCCGCCATTTCAATCCCTCCAATTAAATAATAATTTTTTCAATGACTGCTAGTCGATTTATATTATTACTTATTTTGTCTAATAAATTATGATTTATTGGACTATTTATTTTGAACCGAAAAGCGACGAAGTTTCGCCATTTTTCGGTTCTTTTTTGCGTTTTTTGCTTGTCCAATAAATCATGCTTTTTTAGCTATTTCACAAAAACATCTAGCCCTCTATTTACTTAAAATTCTTTTTCTAAAATTTGATAAATAATAGCTCCTTCACATTGCTTAGGCATACGAACGCCGCCCAAATAGGCTATCGTAGGAGCAACATCTACTTGGCGAATAATTCGTTCGGTAAGGAAATTTTCTTTAATGCCTTTGCCAGCTATAACAAAAAGTGGAGAAACGCTGCTTTCTCCGACGCCTTGCGTTGTTGAAAGGCTATCACCGTGATCTAAATTGTAGCCTTCAGCCAGCCAGTAAATAATATCACCACTATCCGGACCGCCTAATCCTAAAAGCATAGCATCTTTATTCCTTAATGCCGCTGCAAAAATGCGCTTTCCTGTCTTTTTATCACGATAGCCATACAATGCTGTCATGATTTGTTCTTCTACTTCATATTTGTCCGACATCTCAACAATACCATGAGATTGTCTGCCCTTAATATTCAAATAAATGTGATTGCCGCGAGGTGCTACAGCAATGGTTTTCTCCCAATCAATAGCACGCAGATCATTACCGTTTTCATCTTTTTTCAAAGTTGTAAAACCCAATTCTTCCATCACACGAATATTAACACCGGTACCATCACCCATCATTGGCGTATCATGTTCTGGACAAACTTGTCCATGGTCACTGACCAAAGCAATCGTCCAGCCTTCATCCAATAAATGTAAAAATTTACCAATATAGCGGTCGGTTTGCTCATACACTTTTTGTAATAAATGGTCATAAACTTCCGGTGATAGCTTGGAATATTCTCTTTCTTTTAAAAATTTTATCATCTGGTGGGCTAACTGATCTACATTATGAAAATGAGAAAAAACAACTTCTATACCTTTATTTTCAATCAAATAGTGAATAGCAGCCGCTTGCCAATCTCCTTCATGTTCCCAAGCACCCATATGACATTGACCTAAAAATTTTTCACTATAACCGCAAAGATTAGACATAGTAGGCAATGGTCCTACTTTTTCACTTAATTCATCATATAATGATTGCGGAAAAAAATGATCGCTGTAGTTTGGCTTTAAGGCACCAGTTGCCCACATCTCTACGTGCGTACCATCAGGAGAAATTTCTAAAAGCATCATATCGCGAGTGGCTGGCATCACTTTTTCATCATCAATTACTTCATCCCATACGTCGCGTATATATTGATCCTTATAAAAAATTGCAAGAGGCTCAGTGTTTTTTTTATTTTTATACATCGCTACATGATCATAAACGCCTTGATCGTTTTTGAGAATTAGACAAGGTCGATGAATAAATCCCATATTAAGCAACACAACAAATTCTTTTGCATCTGCTGGCGCAGCAAGCCACCCTTCAGCGTCTTTGATTGGTGAAAAAGCGATATTAAATGGGGAATCGCTCAAGGCATGTTCTCCATCTTCTGGATTTAAAATAAGAATTGTATTGTTTAAATGCCCGCCGTCCTCAAAAGCTGCGCTGAGCTCTATTTCTTCCAAATCTTTGATCACGCAAGGAATATTGCCGTCACTAGCTGCCATTGGTTTAAAGGCAATTTCTTCCGTTTGTACATCTGCCATAATGACTTCTTCTATATCAACAACAGGCAACATATTGATAAATGTTGGTTGCGTCCCATCAATAACAAATAAATTTTCATCTTCTCTAGTCGGCGGCCATGAGCAGCCGGGCCATTGACAAACTAAAGTTTTTTTACCTGCTTCTACAAAACAATCCCATAGCTGCTCTGCTTTACAGACAGTAGAACTCATCCCATAAACTAAATTATCCAATTCAGGACCCTGTTTTTTAAAGCAAGTAATTCCATGCGTCGCTGGATAAGCACCGGTGGAAAGCGTTGTCCAGCAAGGCGGCGTAATGGTTGGTTGTGCGCCCATCAATACTAAATCTTTTCGGCAAGCGCCACGTTTTATAAGTTTCTCCACATTAGGCATGACGCCTCGTTTCATATATTTGTTCGTCAATCCCGGATCCATACCATCAATACCCAATAACATGAGTTTTTCCGCGATAATTTCTCGTGCCATAATAACAACTCCTTAAAAATAGTTATAAAAAATTGCTGCAGCATTTTCTATTTATATGATATTATATCACGTCATATTTTATATGAAAAACAGTTATAATTTTACACTTTCTTTAAAAGCTACAATTTTGAATTGACACCATTAAGAAATCTTTTGTAAATGATTTTTACAATATTGCCTTATTGTTTTAGGAAAATTTTCTATATTTTGCAAGCCAATAGAGTGCCGTTCTACAATTCAATAAATATAAGAAACATAAGAAACACCGCTTTATTTCTCGTGATTCTCATGATATACTTTATCAATAATTAAAGATTTATAGAGATATTGATGCTATCAAAATACTTACAAGGATTTTTCAAAAAATATCATTGGAATAAGTTGAAGTGGGGGTGAGTTTATGCAGTTAAAACAGCTACTTTATCTAGTCACAGTAGCAGAAACACAATCTATACGTAAAGCAAGTCATAAGCTTTTTGTATCTCAGCAAGCTATCAGTCAATCCCTGAAAAACATGGAAAATGAATATAACATTCACTTAGTTAATCGCAGCGTTCATGGCATTACATTAACAGAACATGGTAAATATGTTGTATCAATAGCTACTGAAATTTTAGCGTTAAATGAAAAACTTGAAAATTATTTTGCTTTACAGTCAGTAGTGCCCAAAAATGATTCTTTGGATATCGCTGCCATTCATACCGCTAAAAATTATATTTTGCCTGAGATTTCTATTAAACATATGAAATATTATCCTCATGTTCAGCTAAATATATTTCCAACTGACACGGATGAAGTAATTTCTTCTATATCAACCAACAAAATGGCTATAGGTTTTTTAGGAATGGTTTATATTGATGGCAAATCGTTTCTTTCGTTACCGCAAAATATCCGATTTACGCCATTGGTGCGATATGAATATTGTGTAACAATTGGTTGTCATTCCCCATTAGCACATTATAAAACGTTATCTGTTAAAAGTATTTTAGAACATCCTATCATTTTTCTAACAGAACAGTTACATGGTTCGTTAGAGAAATATCTTCCTTATCGTGTGCTATCTCAATTTGGCACTGTAAAAGCTGTTTTGGCTGATTCTGCTAAATTATATGGAGAATTGATTGTTGAAAATATGGGGATTGGTATCAGCAGCGATGGGATTTTTGAGGAGTCAGCCTACATCGGCACAACCGTTAAACCATTGCGTGATAATATTTACGGTTATTTTGGCTATATTATGCGCAATAGCCAAGACAATCTGACAAAAATTGACCAATTTTTAAACATTGTACATGAAAAATTTTCCGTTTTTAGGGACATAAAATGAAGTAATGATGAGCATTTGGTTTGATACAAAAATATTTCACTAAAAATAAAAATCCGGCGAAATTTTTTTGTGGTGATAAAATAAAATTTTATTAAAATACTACCCAAATCGGTAAAAATATGGCATAATAAAAAAGATAAAAGCTCGTATTCACTGAAAAGGGTCTGCGGCTAAAATGTGAATGCGAACGAGACAGAATTGGAGGAAGCAAATAATGAAAAAGAAAAAACTCGTGATACTGACTGTATTAGCCGCTTTAGCCGCTATGATACTTTTTGGCTGCGGCGGGGCAAAAGCAGCAGATTTTACTAGCAAATCAGGCATTACCGTTACCGCTACCGATAAATGGCAGCAGCTAAATACTGCTGAAGAATTAAGTGAATTATATACTAACGCTGTTGATAGCGAAATGGTCGATTTAGCGCTGAAAAATAGTACCTCTTATTTCACTATTGAAACAGCAGACTGTACAGCAGATGTAGCAGATCTTAAAGATGTCGTTGCATTTTTAAAGACTCAATTAGCCGATGTTGATGAAGAAACGATTTATGCTCAGCTAGAAAATGAATATGGTGCAGAAATCGTCGATCTATACAAAAAGCTGGTCAATGCTACTGATGAAGAATTTGATAAAATCTATCAAGATCTTTCTAACGAAGATTGGTATGCTACCTTAGAAGAATCAGCACCTAATTACGAATTTGTTGGTGAAGAAGCTATTACTCTTTTAGGTAAAGAATCAACATTGTCAGAATATAAGTATACTAATGATGACGGCGTATTGCTCCATCATTATGAAGCCGTTATTTTGAAAGACGGTATTTTGTACACTTTAAATAGTTGGAGTGATGATGACAATTTTGACAAAAACAAAGAAGTACTGAAAACTTTAATTACCAATGCTAAATATACTGAATAAATAATTGGTATATTTCCCTTATAAAAGCCGCGCAATATTTCGGCGCTATAGAGAGCGCTTCATAACAATATCATAATAATAAAAGGCATAGCATTTTCGCTATGCCTTTTATTATTATGATATTGTAAAGTTATTCATTAACACATTATACTTAAGGATTTGCTGTATCATCAAAGAGAAATAAGAAAGCAACTATCATGATACAACAGCAAGAGATAGCTATTTTAACAGTGCTTGAAAAAAACCACAGCATGTTTTCAGAGCATACACTCACGCAGTTTAACACTTCGTTGAAAATGGTCCTGAGCTGCTCCATAATATTGCTAACTACGCTCTCTCTGTCCTCAGATTTTCCGCTAAACGATAGCCAAGATACTTAACCGTTATGCAATGAAGAAATCAAAGTATGTATTTGGATATGGCTCATCTGTCAAAACATAATGCCACCATTCAAAGCAATAAGATTCAAATCCGCTGTTTTCCATAATATGTCGCAGACATTCTCGATTTTTTGATTCCATTTCAGTCAAGCCGCTTGCTGCATGATGTGACTTCATATCCATAAAATCAAAATCTCCACCCATAGGAACAAGCAGACCAGAATCCAAACAAAAAATTGTGAGGTCAACCGCACTTCCGCGGCTATGGCTGGATTGTGAAGCCACATATCCTTTCGTAACAATTTCATTTCTCTTTATATTCGGATAATATTGCTTTTTCGTCAAATTATTCTCGGGCAATGAAACCCAATTCAGGAAACAATCCACCGCACACTGTGGGCGATACGCATCCCATAAGAGCAAACCATACCCCAGTTCCTCGGCAATTTTTTGAGCCTTACGCAAAGCAAATCCCAATTCTTTTGTGCCCACAATGCGGTTAACTTGATATCCCTCCACTGGTTTACCCGTAAAATTATCCCACGTAGCATATTTAGCATCCCAACGAATCCCCGGCAGCATTTCATCTAAAAAAACAAAGTTTTTTTCCATCGTATTCATCTCCTAAGCGTCAGTTCAATTAGATGGTCAAATAATTCAGAAAGCGTAAAGCCTGCTGCTTCCATCATGCGTGGATAACGGCTGTATGAAGTGAAGCCCGGCATTGTATTAACTTCATTGAGAACAATATGCCCATCTTCTTGCAAAAACAGATCAATGCGAGCCAGCCCGCTACATCCAAGTATCAGATAAATTTTCTTAGCTGTTTCCTGAATACATTTTTTTATCTCTATTGAGATATCAGCTGGAACTTTGATTGTTGCATTTTCAGAACCTTTTTCTGGCTGCGCTTCTTGATGAATCTTAAAAAATCCATGTCTTAGACTGATTTGATCGACCTCACCGACAATTAAATCTGTTCCATCTCCCAATACAGCACAACCTACTTCGCTTCCAAAAATTGCTTGTTCGATCAATATTTTACTGTCGTATTTTCTTGCTTCGTTTATTGCCATATCCAAATCATCCTCTCTGCATACCTTATTTACGCCAAAGGAAGAACCTGAACGAGCAGGTTTCACAAAAACAGGATACACTAATCTCTCTGTTTTCGGACTGTCATCACCGTTCTGAATGATCTGGTAATCAGGAACATCTATACCTGCATTTTTTACAACGGTATAAGCCAGCGCTTTATCCATACAAATCACAGAACTCTGAATATCACAGCCAACATAGGGAACACCTGATAATTCAAGTAGACCTTGTATCGCTCCATCTTCCCCAAATTTACCATGAATCATGGGAAACACTACGTCTATGAATAAAATTTCATATCCGTTATTCTTTTTGATAAGCAAACCATGGGTATCTCTATCTGGAGAAAACACAACTGAGTGTTTTGCATATTTTTCCCATTCCAAACTAGGTTTTTCACACATTTTCCATGCGCCAGATTTGGTGATTCCAATATAAAAAGGTTCGTACTTATCTATGTCTATACTCGCGGCAAGCGCTATTGCTGACTTGATTGAAATCTGATGTTCTTCTGAGCAGCCTCCAAATAGAATCGCTACTTTCGTTTTACGCATTTTCCCTTCCCCTTTCAAAGTTTATACAATTTCTAATAGTATCTCTCACCATATCCATCAGCACTCGTTCCGTATAATAGGCCGTGTGCGGTGTAACAATCACATTTGGCATTCTTTGTAGAGAAGATAAAAAAGGATGTGTTATCGTTTTTTCTATGCAGTTGTGGTAAAAAATCCCTTCTTCACCCTCTAATACATCCAAGGCCGCGCCTCCCAATTTTCCGTCTCTCAACGCTTCCACTAATGCCTCAGTATCAACTAAGGCTCCACGACCTGTATTAATTAAAAATGCACCCGACTTCATCATCTTGATTTGATCACGTCCAATTATGTGATAGGTATCTTCTACCAGTGGTATATGAAGCGTAATCATGTCACTGCAATTCAACAATTCGGTAAGCAGGTCATAATGTATACCCGTATGGCGATGACAATTATATGCCAGCACTTTGCAGCCAAATCCTTTTAATCGTTCTATGACTGCCTGTCCTATTCGCCCAGTTCCCAATACGCCAACCGTCATGTCCTGTAGCTCTTTTCCACGCAAACTATTCAAGCAGTAATTCTGCTTTTCTGTTGACAGTATCGTTGACTTTGTTCCACGCACCGCCATCAGCATCAGCAGTAAAGTATAGTCGGCAACACTACTCGGCGAATAGGCTACTGTGCCAACAGCTATACCGAGCTGTTTGGCCGTCTGTATGTCTATATGGTTAGAACCGATACTCCGAGTGCAGATATATTTTACTCCAGCATTTTTCAACGCAAAAAGGGTCGAACCAGATACTTCCGTTTTATGACTTACACTAATACACCTGCATCCATCGGCTAATTTTGCATTACTTTCAGAGGCGGCATCTTTTACCAGTGTAGTCACAACGCCAGATTCAAAAGAAAGTTTATTCCAAGCCTCCACTTCATCCGGCTCACATCCAAAAACTGTAATATTAATCATTTTCTCCATTATGACCATTCCTTTCTACCAAAGTGCAAAGAGACAAGTATAATGCAGCACACTACAATCACATGTTTGATATTGTCCACTACAGCACAACAATATAACTAATTTTTCACTGTTAGAGTGTCCTTTGTTTTTCTATTGGGCTGCCTTATCGTCAAAGAGTTGCGGTTTTGTCTTGTTTCGATAGTCAGATATCTCTGTTAAATTTATTTTGCGGTTTTAGTTAATGACATTTTCATCTTCACCAGCATCAATTTTCAGATATCCTCATTATTTACTGCTTCTGTATGTTCGGTCAAAAGACCAATCCGTACACTATCCTGTATTTGTACAAATAACGGAGCATCTAGATCACCTACCAGTAATCCTTCTCTGGATATCTTCTCTCCATACAACGTCAAAACGCAGATGAAAACAGCCGTTATCAAAAGAGCGCCACTATTCTCTCATGAAAGTACCTCTGATGTCGCTTTTGGCTGCAACTATTGAGAATTTTTCTATTATATAAATCTCCTTTCTATCATCAAGCGAAAGTGCCCCTGTCAGCAGTTATTCTATCAGACAGAAGCTTTTAAAACTTTAATATAAAATTACTTATTCCTTAAGGGAATTTTAAGATCAGGTTAATATTTTCCTAATTTAAAATGGGCAGGGATACACGATAATAGCTTCGTCATATAAGGGGATAATCAATAACGCCTAGCGTATGGCGGCTTGTTATCGTCATGTAGTTTGCGTCAAACTAATCTACAAAAAATCATTCCATACAATATCAACGATACAACGCATAGTAGAAAGCAACATCAAACAAAACCACACCGATACAGCGAACGACTACGTTTCAAGATGCACAGACTGCGGAAACTGATAACAGCATAGTCGTTAAAAAGTGTCAAGCTAATAAAAAAGCGCTAAAATCTACAATTTGGATAATCGTAGGTTGTTTTAGCGCTTTTTCGTATTTATTTACTGGGTACAACACGGACAAACATATTTTCTAATTCTTCAGCAAAACCGCTTAGCGGTTTACCATTGGCAATATCGGCAGCAATGGTTTCCAAACGAGTGAATGTATCGGCTTCTTCACTGACGTAAACGTCAGTAAGCTCGCTATTGGCAGCTTTAGCTTTGGCAATAACGTCTTTTTTTATAGCCTCTGCTTCATCAGTATCAGCAGTGGACTTAATCTTAATAGCTGCATAAGCCATATGTTCAGAAATTAGCACATGAGCCGCTTCTACTTGTTCAACGCCATCTACGATAGCATCGGCAACTTTTTCAGCTTCTGCTGATAGATTATCGGCATCGTTATTGTCACTGCGATTGGTTTGATTGTTGTTTGCCACATTGTTTTGATTGTTATCTGTAATTGACTTGTTATCATCGGTAGGCGCAGTCATTTTGTTAGACGGCGTTGATGATGATGGCGGCATACTGTTAGATTGTGAGCAACCGCTCAAGAGAAGTACAGATAAACAAACGCTTAGCGCAAGAATCGCTAATGGTTGTCTTTTAAAACACATAGTATAAAACCTCCTTTTTGTCATTGGGGATAGTATTTGATAAAACAATGATTTTATACGTGTTTTTTGTCAAAATAAAAAAATAACCGATAAAAATTTTACAAAAAATCTATTCAATCGTCTATTTGCTGATATAATGAAAGACAAATACGGTAAAATGGAGGAAAAAAATGAAAAAAGTGATCGTTATTGGTGCTGGCGCAAGTGGAATGATGGCGGCTATTGGCGCTGCGGAAAAAGGCGCTGAGGTCGTTTTATTAGAAAAAAATGAGCAAGCAGGCAAAAAAATATTGATTACCGGCAAAGGACGTTGTAACGTAACCAATAATAAAGATATGGAACAATTCATTCAATGCTATGCGCATAACGGCAAATTTTTATATACCGCTTTTCATACGCTTTCCAACCAAGCGGTTAAAGATTTTTTTGAACAAATGGGTGTACCATTGAAAATCGAGCGAGGCGAACGTGTCTTTCCCGTTTCTGATCAAGCAAAGGATATCGTCAAGGCTTTGAACAAACGGCTGCGTCAATTAAACGTGACGGTTAAAGTTAACAGCCCAGTTAAAGCGTTGCTTTTTCAAGAGGAAAAAGTAATCGGCGTTGTTTTAAATAGTGGCGATAAATTGTACAGCGATAGTGTGGTTGTAGCAGTAGGCGGCGCTTCTTATCAAGCAACCGGTTCTAGTGGCGACGGTTATAAATGGGTCAAAAGTGCCGGACATTCACTGACAGAAATCAGACCGGCTTTGGTGCCATTAGAATCGCCGCAGGAAAATATACGCGCTTTACAAGGGCTTAGTTTAAAAAACGTAACGTTAACGTTAGTAACAAAACAAGGCAAAAAATTAGGCGACGATTTTGGCGAAATGATTTTTACCCATTTTGGAATTTCTGGTCCCATCGTATTGACTTTAAGCAGTAAAGCGGTGGATTATTGGCAAAAAAACGATCAGCCGCTTCAGGCTATTATTGATTTAAAACCAGCGCTGTCAGAAGAACAGCTCAACGACCGGCTGTTGCGTGAAATTGACCAAGGACATAATAAGCAGTTGAAAACGATGATGGGCAATTTATTGCCCCAAAAGCTGATTAGCGTATTTTTAGATTATGTAGCGCTTAAACCTGAATTGGTGCTGCATCAATTGCAAAAATCTCAGCGACAAAGCATCATTAAAGGGTTAAAGCAGTTTACTTTCATGCTTTCGCGCCCGAGACCACTTAATGAAGCTATTGTTACTGCTGGCGGCGTGACAGTAAAAGAAATATCGCCGCAGACAATGGCAAGCAAATTGATTGACGGTTTATATTTTGCCGGAGAAATTATAGATGTTGATGGTTTTACCGGCGGTTTTAATTTGCAAGCCGCTTTTTCGACAGGGTATTTAGCCGGAGTCAACAGTGCTAAAGATACGGTATGAAAAACGATGAGGAGGGTATGCTAAAAAGAAAAAACGGAGTGGTAAGCATGACCATTCATCAGCTGAAAAAATATCATCGCTATTTACTTTCTTTAGCAATAAGATTAGCAGTAATTTTGACGGTAATTTTATTCACAACACAAACATTGATCATCAGTCGCCATCCATACGGTGAACAATTAACGTTGCTAAGCCATATTGAGGGCGATCCTGCTCCTCAAACAGACACAACTTTATTAGCAAGCAATATGAAAGATCATGTGGATTACGTGCGCTTATCATTGCTTAATGCCTCCGAAGGCGATTTGGTGCGGATTTATCTTGACCATCACTTAATTGGAACCATTGAGTATCAAAAAAATAAAACCGTTGCGTTAAGCGAAAATCAAAATCTCAGCGTTGAAGGCGCTCGTTTGGCAGCAGAAACTTTGATAGAAATTTCTCTTTCCGACGGTGAAAAACAGCAAGTCATTTTGGCGGCAGGCGAATTTCAAACTATTTTTGCACAATATCAACAAAAAATCATAAAATAATTGTCAAAACGTCAAATTACTACTGGCAAAAAATCATAAATTACATTAGAATAAGAGTAGTAACAAGAGCATTGAATCTGCTTAATAACCAAAAAGTAAAAGCATGTAGTATTTTGGGAAAGTTTATTGAACAGGTTCATCTAAAAAGGGGGCTTATTGATGACGTATGGCAGCAAAAAAATTGCTCGTGTTGCGCTGAAAATGGCCTTAAGTGAATCGCGAGAAGAAGAAAGCCAACTGAAAAAACAATTCATGCAGATGGATATTCATGCAGCGGCAGTGGATTTTGGCGGAGAATATCTTGCGCTAGTCAACAAGATTGTGGAGCGGGCGATTGTTGCCGGTAAGCGAGAAGGAATCATCGGTGAAACGCACTCAGAAGAAGGCGCTATTGCTGGTGCTACCAGAGAAGCTCTTGCACAGATTATGACAAAAGCTATTGGTCTGAGCGTCGGCGGTAAAATAGGCATTGCCAGATACCATGACCATTTGAGCATTGCCGTTTTTTTAGGTATTGGCTTGTTGCATTTGGATGAAGTGGCTGTAGGCTTAGCCCATCGCACCATTTCATGAGCTTTGCGCAGGAATCAGCAATAGATCTATATAAAGCAGGTGAAGAACGATGAGTAAGACGATACAAATCGCTATCGACGGTCCCGCTGGTGCCGGCAAAAGTACAGTGGCCAAAGCTTTAGCAGCGAAACTTGGTTATATTTATATTGATACCGGCGCGATGTACCGCGCAATTACGTTAATTATGTTGGAAAACGATATTGCCCTAACGGATGAAGAACGGATTAGTGATATTTTAAAAACCGTAAAAATTACTTTTGGTGATAGTATGCCTGATGGACGACAGAAAGTCTATTGTAATGCTGTTGATTGTACAGAAAAGATTCGCTCTCCTGAGGTATCGCGTCACGTTTCAGAAGTTTCGGCGTTACCTATTGTACGCAGAGCGTTGGTCGATAAACAACGACAAATTGCAGGTGAAAATAATGTAATTATGGATGGGCGTGATATTGGCACTGTCGTTTTGCCCCATGCGCAGCACAAATTTTTTTTGACGGCAACGTTAGAAGAGAGAACAAGACGTCGTAGTGAAGAAATGAGAAACGCAGGTATGGCAATGGATTTTGATGTTTTAAAAAGCGAGATTGCTCAACGTGACGAAAAAGATTCTCAGCGAATTGACTCACCATTAAAGGCGGCTGATGACGCTGTACTCATTGATACAAGCAAAATGTCATTAGATGAAGTAATAGAAAATCTTTTTAGTAGAATTTGAAATAAGGGTTTTCTTTAGCGCTTATTTTAGTTATAATAAATGAAAAGGCTTGTACTTTTTTGAGGAGTTGGCTTATGGAAGTTGTTAAGGCTCCGCGTTCAGGATTTTGTTTTGGCGTTAAGATGGCCATACAAAAAGGAGAAGAATTAGTCAAATCAGGTCAAGGTCCCATCGCGACATTAGGTCCGTTGATTCATAATCCGCAGGAAATAGCGCGTTTGGACGGAATAGGAATACATGCTCGGGAACGGTTCGAAGATATCACCGAAGCGAAGGTGTTGATTCGTACACATGGCGTAGCGCCGGAAATTTATGATGAAGCTCAAAAAAGAGGATTGGAAATTTTTGATTGTACGTGTCCTTTTGTGCGTAAAGTGCAGCAAATTGCTCATGAACATAGCCAAAAAGGTTATTTAGTGTTGATTTTGGGCAATAAACTTCATCCCGAAGTGGAAGGTATTCTGGGTTGGTCAGGCGGCAGAGGCATCGCTTTTAATGTGGTTGATGAATTAGGCTGTATTGATTGGCGTGATGAAAAGGTTTGTTTCGTAGCGCAGACAACGGAAAACGTTGAAAAATTTGATGCAGCAGCCGAATGGTTGAAAGCAAAGTGTCAAGAAGTTATTGTTTTCAACACCATTTGTTCGGCGACAAGAGAAAGGCAGAATTCTGCTTTGCAGTTAGCCAAAGAAGTAGAACTGATGGTAGTAGTTGGTGGGCTAAACAGCGCCAATACGCAGAAATTAGCTTTGCTCTGCCGACAGAATGGAACTAAGACTAAGCATATTGAGTCAGCTTGTGATATTGATTCAAGTTGGTTTAAAGATTTGAAAAAAGTAGGTATTACAGCGGGAGCATCAACTCCTGACTGGATTATTAGGGAGGTTGTTAACAAAATGATGGAAGATTTGACAATGGAACAGGGTTTGGAACAAGGCTATGGGATGCTCAAAGAGATTGGACTGCATGATATCGTCACTGGTACAGTGGTAAAAATAAATAATGATGAAGTATTGGTTGATATCGGCGGAAAATCCGAAGGGATCATCCCGCTGAAAGAATTAAGCGTACAAAAAAATCCCGATGTTAATGAACTGGTTAAAATCGGAGAGACCATTCAAGTTATGGTTATCAAATTAGAAAATAATGAAGGCAATATGCTTTTAAGTAAACGTAAAGTCGATCAGGAATTAGCCCTTGAAAAATTAGCTCAAATTTATGAAAGCGGCGAAGTTATCGAAGCTCCTGTTGTCGATGTCGTCAAAGGTGGCGTCATTGTTGATATCGGCGCACGAGGATTTGTGCCAGCGTCACAATTGGATTCCAAATTTATTGAAGATATTAAAGGCTTTGTTGGTCAGACATTATCCTTTAAAATCATTGAATTTAAACCGGAAGAACGCAAAATCATTCTTTCTCGTCGAGTAATTTTGGAAGCAGAAGAAAAAGCTAAAAGAGACGCTTTGTGGGAAAACATTGCTGAAGGGCAGACCAGAAAAGGTACTGTACAGCGATTGGCTAATTTCGGCGCATTTATCGATTTAGGCGGCGTAGACGGTTTGCTGCATATTTCTGAAATGGGATGGGGTAGAGTAAAACATCCCAGCGATGTAGTTAAAGTTGGACAGGAAGTTGAAGTTTACGTGTTAGCGGTCGATCGCGAAAAAAACAAAATTTCATTAGGCTTGAAACAGCTTTCTGTTGATCCTTGGAGCACTGCGGCTGACAAATATGCTAAAGGTTCTGTTGTAAGCGGCAAAGTTGTCAGAATCGCTCCATTTGGCGCTTTCATAGAATTAGAAGATGGAGTTGATGGTTTGGTACACATTTCTCAAATTTCTTGGGAAAGAGTAGAAAAAGTCGAAGATGCTTTAAAAGTTGGACAAACGGTTGAAGCCAAAGTGTTGGATTTAGATCCAGAAAATAAAAGAATCAGTTTAAGCATTAAAGAATTAACTGAAAGACCGGCAAAACAACCAGTTAGCGCACCATCTGAAGATAACAATCAAGAAGTTGAAGAATCTATTCCATCAGTCAATGAAGAAATGAATGCAACTATCGGTGATTTTATGAATAACTAAAAAATGAGCTGCCTGTTTAGTTAGGCAGGCAGCTTTTTCCTTAAAAAGGATTCTAATATACAAAAGAAACTAATTTTTATCTTTTTTTATAAATTTGGCAGATTTTTTGTCTAAAATATAATATAATAGTAGTGTCAATCGTAATCATAATAGATCATTAAGGAGGTCATTATTTAATGGATTTCAAAAGCATGGTAATCAGATGTATTCAGGAGGACTACAAAAAAGTTTCCGATGTTAAATCAGCTTGCAGCGTTTTTGAGCGTTATATGAAAATGAGTGATTTAGATGTGATTGCTGTTTACGAAGAGTATTTTGGCTTGGATAATGCACAGAATGAGGATGATTTTTTGTGCGCACAATGATACTGTTATTATAATTTGTATTTAATTGTGAGGGACTGTTGCATTTGGGGTTTAAATATCCTTTTGCAACAGTCCTCTATGTTTAGTTTGTGTTTTTTCTTGCCACCATTAGTAAAGGCGTTATTCCATTATCTATACTCTTGGAGGAAATCACCTTATGAGGCACCTATTGCGAGTTATCCAAAGAATGATGTTGATAGGATTACGAAACTTCTTTATCATGGCTACCTTGAGCAAGATGAAAAAGTTTTTACTCTATTTTTGCTTTGTCAATTCATATTTTTTCGATTGTATCGTAAGTGTATTGAACACTTTTCTATAGTCAACAATAGGTTTTTTTACAAGTTCAATATTTCTTGCTTCAGAATAATC
>CATJSX010000038.1 GCA_949743265.1 uncultured Peptococcaceae bacterium | reverse complement strand
ACGTCAATAGCAATGGAAGTAGGATTAAGATTTGCGATACGTGAAGGTGGACGGACTGTTGGCTCTGGCGTTGTTTCCAGTATTATTGAATAAGATAGTGTAAAATGAAACTGTCATATTGACGATTAAAATATAATCGTTGGTATGGCAGTTTTTTTGTACTAAAAAATAAGCATTATGACAATATAAATTAGAGCTGTTGTATCAGATAAAGATTCAGATAAAATGTATTACTTTAATTATATAGGGAATGATTTTTAGAAGATATCATTATGTTGGAGTTCCAAAATGCTAATATCATATCTGCTGTTATAGGATTTTGTTTTAATTGTTTATATCGTCATTGATAATGTTTATTGTCAATTTGCTTTATTTTGAAGCTGATAAAAAATATCATTTTTTATCATGTTAGATTTTTTGACGTTGAAATCATTAGTATCAGCATTTGGGGCGAGTTTAGTTAATGTTGTTATAGAAAATGCTTGATATGCTTTTCTCAAAAAGAAGGCTTATCTTCTTTTTAACTTTTACAAATACAGCCGATTTAATAGAATCAGACATAGTTTAAACAATAGAATTGTTGTAGTAAATATTAGTGGTTGTTTTTGTTGTATTCCAGAGTTAATATTTTACCGTAGATTTCATCATACTTACTCTTTGCAGATTTGACAGCGTGTAATAGAAAATGAAAATTTAGGAGTAAAGGTAGAAAATATTTTTAATAAATAATTACGTAAATTAAAGGTAAAAATGTGCTTTTAAGTTCGTATTTTACTGTAATAAAGTTGTTTTTGAATGAAAAATATAAAATAACGTTCGTATTTTCTTGACCAGTTGTTTATGGTGTGTTAAAATTTAGAAGTCATAACAAGCTATTCATAGCAATGATGTATTAAAAAATAAGTTCCTTTTACTTTTCATGTTGATGGAAACAAGCACTGGCGATTTCACTAATCGCAGCTTGAAGGCAAAGATTGGCTATGCTATAATCAGAGGGAAGCGATCAGAATTTACGGAGGTACTGATATGAAAATACCTAGCTGCCTTGGTTTGTTTCTTTATGGAATGTGTGCGGTAATTTGGACAGTTAGGGCTACGCTTGAGATTGTTTTTAAAACATATAACTACTCGATTTTTTGGTTTGTTATGAACATACTCTGCGCTGCATTGTGGATTGTTGCGTTTTTCGTCAATCTGAAAAGATATTATTTTAATAAAGATGAATAACATCTTCCAGTTTATCGGGTAGTTAGTGATAATGGATAACTGTCTATTCAATCATTTTGATGAAGGGAAATTTTATAGGCGTTTATCAATACGAAAGTTAAAAGTGATAAAAATAATGGATATTATTTGAATAAAAAATAATCGAAATGAATAGGAGACAAAAATATGGAAAAAACATTGGTAGGAATTGTAATGGGCAGTGATAGCGATTTGAAAATTATGCAAGAGAGCGTCAAAATTCTGCGGGAATTTGGTGTAGAAAGCGAATTGATTGTAGCTTCTGCGCATCGAACGCCTGATAAAGCATTGACATACGCTAAAACAGCAGAAGAAAGAGGTCTGGAGGTGATCATTGCTGGGGCTGGCGCTGCTGCTCATTTGCCAGGCGTACTGGCTGCCGTAACGCCGTTGCCAGTTATTGGCGTGCCTATCAATGCGACTGCTTTACAGGGATTAGATGCATTATATGCTATTGTGCAGATGCCCAGTGGAATTCCAGTAGCTACAGTAGCGATTAATGGTGCGAAAAATGCAGGTATTTTAGCTGCGCAGATTTTAGCAGTTAAGTATCCGCAAATTAAGGAAAAATTGAAGGCGTATAAAATCAAGATGGCTGAAGAAGTTGAAATTAAATCCGCTAAAGTACAAGCGACCGTTATTGAATAGGGGAGATAATTACGATGATTGAACGTTATAATTTGCCAGAAATTGCTGAGATTTGGTCGGAAGAAAATAAGTTTAAGACCATGATGGAAGTAGAAATTTTAGCTTGTGAGGGCTTAGCTCAGATTGGTCAAATTCCACAAACGGCGGCGGAAAATATTCGGACTAGAGCAAATTTCAATGTCGAGCGTATCAAAGAAATTGAAGCGGTAACACGTCATGATGTCATTGCTTTTTTGTCGTGTGTTGGGGAATACGTTGGTGAAGATGCGAAATATATTCATATGGGTATGACTTCTTCTGATGTGTTGGATACAGCATTATCAGTACAAATGAAGCAAGCAGGAGAACTAATTTTAGGAAAATTAGAAGAATTGGCTGAAGTGATTAAAGAAAAAGCTGTTGAACATAAAGATACCCTTTGCATTGGGCGTACCCATGGTATTCATGCTGAGCCAGTGACTTTTGGTCTTAAAATGGCTATGTGGTATACAGAAACACAACGTAATATTGAACGTTTGAAACGATCTATTGAAATTGTGAGTGTAGGGCAAATTTCCGGTGCAGTAGGTACATTTGCCAATATTGATCCCCGAGTAGAAGAATATGTCTGTGCTCATTTAGGTTTAAAACCAGCGTTGGTATCGACTCAAGTGATCCAGAGGGATCGACATGCTGAATATTTGATCACGTTGGCATTGATTGGCACCTCTTTGGACAAATTTGCTACAGAATTACGACATCTGCAGAAAACAGAGGTCTTTGAAACTATGGAAGATTTTGCCAAAGGGCAGAAAGGTTCTTCGGCTATGCCGCATAAGCGTAATCCCATTACCAGTGAACGAATTTGTGGTATGGCGAGAATATTGCGAGGGAATGTGATTCCAGCAATGGAAGACGCTGTTTTGTGGCACGAGAGGGATATTGCTCATTCATCAGTAGAACGGATGATTTTGCCCGATTCTACGTCGTTGTTGTATTATATGTTAACCAAATCCATTTGGTTAATCAAAAATCTTCATATTGATAAAGAGCGGATGATGGAAAACGTCAATAAAACATTGGGATTGGTGTTTTCACAGCGTTTATTATTGACTTTAATTGATAAAGGTATGATGCGTGACGACGCTTATCCAATCGTTCAAGAAAATGCTCTTAATGCGTGGGATACACAGACCAATTTTATTGATTTAGTGAAAGGTGACGAACGCATTACTAGTCGTTTGAGTGAAAAAGAAATTGATCATGTGTTTGATTATGCTTATCATACAAAGAATATTGATTATATCTTTAAAAGAGCTGGATTATTGTCAGAGTGACAAGTGATTTTACTAAGGAGCGAAAAAAATGGAAGTTTTGGGATTGTTGTACGAAGGCAAAGCAAAGAAAGTTTTTGAAACTGATGATAAAGAGGTCTACTTAGTAGAATATAAAGATGATGCGACTGCTTTTAATGGAGAAAAAAAGGGAAAAATTAACCATAAAGGCGTTATCAATAACAAAATTTCGTCGTTTTTATTTCAAAAATTGACTAAAGAAGGAATCGATAATCATTTTATTAGCCAGTTAAGTGACAATCAAATGTTAGTAAAAGCAGTTAAAATCATTCCGTTAGAAGTTGTCGTGCGTAATGTGGTCGCAGGTTCTTTAGTTAAACGATTAGGAAAAGAAGAAGGGACAGTATTAAAAACGCCAATTATTGAATTCTGTTATAAAAATGATGCATTAGGAGATCCAATGGTTAATCATTACCATATTAAAGCATTGGAGATTGCTAATGAAGATGAAATAGATTTTATCGAAAAAGAAGTTCTTCGCATTAACGATGTGGTGAAAAAGATTTTTTTGGATTGTCAGTTGGATTTGATTGATTTGAAGGTAGAGTTTGGGCGCAACAGTGAGAGCAAAATTATTTTAGCTGATGAAATATCACCAGATACTTGTCGGTTATGGGATCATGCTACTAATGAAAAAATGGACAAAGATCGTTTTCGTCGCGATTTGGGTAAGGTAGAAGAAGCATATCAAACGGTATTGGCTCGTTTAGAAAAGGTTTTACAATAGAGAAAAATTAAGGAGGCGAAAAAATGTTTTTTGAAGAAGAATGGGCAGATAGGGTGGACAAACTTAATGAAGAATGTGGTGTTTTTGGAATTTATGCACCGGGCAAGGATGTAGCGCAATTAACGTATTTTGGTTTATTTGCCTTACAACATCGTGGTCAAGAAGGCTGCGGTATGGCGGTCAGCGATGGAAAAGATATTGATTTTTATAAGAATTTAGGCTTGGTAGCGGAAGTATTTAAACAGGATATTTTGAATAATTTAAAGGGTCATATTGCAGTAGGGCATACACGTTATTCCACAACAGGCGCTAATTCGGAAGTTAATACACAACCTATTGTAGCTCGATATCTACAGGGACAAATTGCTTTAGTCCATAATGGCAATCTTGTTAATGCAGGTGATTTACGGACAAGATTGGCAACTAATGGCTCCGTATTTCAAACGACTATTGATACAGAAGTTATTTTAAATTTGATTGCTCGCCATAGTCAGAATGAATTGGAAGAATCGTTAATGAAAGCGATGATTGATTTAAGAGGTTCTTATGCTGTTGTGGTGATGAATGAAAATAAACTTTATGCTATGCGCGATCCTTTTGGAAATCGACCGCTTTGTATAGGGAAATTGGATGGCGGCTATGCTGTAGCTTCTGAATCCTGTGCGCTAGATGCTGTAGGAGCAAAATTTTTGCGTGATGTATTGCCTGGCGAGATTATTACTATTGATGAAGAAGGGCTTCACTCGCTGCATAGTTTTGTTAAGGGAGAAGATGCGCTTTGCATTTTTGAGTATGTTTATTTTGCTAGACCGGATAGTAATATTGATGGAGTTAATGTTAATAAAGCTAGACGTAATATGGGGCATGAATTAGCGCAGGAAGTAATCGTTGATGCAGATATTGTCATTCCGGTACCTGATTCAGGAACAGTAGCTGCTATTGGCTATGCAGAAGCATCGGGAATTCCCTTTGCGCAAGGTATTCTAAAAAATCGTTATGCTGGGCGCACTTTTATTCAGCCAACCCAAGATTTGCGAGAATTGATGGTTAAGTTGAAATTAAGCCCTATTGAAGAAGAAATTTCTGGAAAAAAAATTGCTGTCGTTGATGACTCTATTGTTCGGGGAACGACCAGTAAGAAGTTGGTACAATTGTTAAGAGATAGAGGCGCCAAAGAAATTCATTTTCTTGTGACTTCTCCGCCAGTGAAGTATCCTTGTTATTATGGCATTGACACTTCTAATCGTGATACACTGATTGCTGTACAAAAAGATTTAGAAGGTATTAAGGAGTATATTGGTGTGGATAGTTTGCACTATTTGTCTTTAGAAGGTTTGGTGCGAGCAGTTGGCGGCGAACGGGGATTTTGTGCAGCTTGTATGAATGGCAATTATCCAATGGGATTGCCTGATGACAAGGAATTAGGCAAGGATTCTTTGGAACGTAAAGGACAATAAGCTGAAGGAGGCAGATCATGGCAGAACAAGGATTAACTTACAGCGCTGCCGGCGTTGATATTACAAAAGGCAATGAAGCGGTTGAAATGATCAAACCATTGGTCAAATCAACTTTTCGGTCGGAGGTTGTTACCGATTTAGGCGGTTTTGGCGGATTGTTTGCATTGGACAAAAATAAATATGAAGAACCCATTTTGATTTCTGGTACAGATGGAGTAGGAACTAAGCTGAAAGTGGCTTTTGAAATGGGGTGCCATAATACGGTAGGAGTTGACGTGGTAGCAATGTGCGTCAATGATATTTTAGTTAATGGTGCTGAACCGTTGTTTTTTTTGGATTATTTAGCAGTCGGCAAATTGGAGCCGCAACAAGTTGCCGCTGTGGTAGAAGGCGTTGCCGAAGGCTGTCGTCAGGCGGGATGCGCTTTGATAGGCGGCGAAACGGCAGAAATGCCCGGTTTTTATCCAGAAGGAGAATATGATGTAGCCGGTTTTGCAGTAGGTATTGTTGATAAAAAGAAAATGATTGATGGCAAAAATATTGTAGCTGGTGATATTGTATTGGGTCTGCCTTCAGTGGGATTGCATAGTAATGGCTATTCGTTGGCTCGCAAAGTTTTGCTGGAAAAAGCAAATTATCATGTCAACGACCGACTGGAAGGGCTAGAAGGCACTTTAGGCGAAGCGATGCTGAAACCAACGAGAATTTATGTTAAAACGATCCAAACGCTTTTGGAAAAAGCGCAAATAAAAGGTATGGCGCATATCACCGGCGGTGGTTTGCTAGAAAATATACCGAGAATACTGCCTGAAGATATGCAAGTAATGATTAAAAGCGGCACATGGCCGGTATTGCCTCTTTTTGATTTGATTCAAAAAGAAGGTAATGTCGTTGATTATGAAATGTATCGTACCTTTAATATGGGTATTGGCTTTATTTTAATTTGTGATCGTAACAGCGCTGAAACAGTGAAAGCTGCTTGTGCCGAAATGGGTGAAGCCGTTTATGAAATTGGTGCAGTTGTTGCTGGCGAGAAAAAAGTAGTCATAGCGTAAGAAGGAGAGAAAAATGACACTAGCAATCGCAGTATTGGCTTCTGGTCGCGGCTCTAATTTGCAGGCAATTATGGACGCTATTGAAAATAAAACGCTTGATGCGGTCGTAAAAATAGTTTTAAGCGATAAAGAAAATGCCAAAGCATTGGATAGAGCAAGAGAAAAAGGGATAAAAGCCGTTTTTATCAGTCCTAAGGATTTTGCGCAAAAAATTGATTATGAGGAGGCTATGTTACAAGAAATCAAAGAACATCATTGTAATTTGATTTGTTTAGCAGGCTATATGCGCATTTTGAGTCCTTATTTTGTACAAAACGCGCCTTGCCGGATTATGAATATCCATCCATCGCTTTTGCCGTCTTTTCCGGGACTGCATGCGCATCAACAGGCGTTAGATTATGGCGTAAAATATTCCGGCTGTACGGTACATTTCGTTGATGAAGGTATGGATAGTGGGGCTATCATTTTCCAGGAAATTGTCGAGATCTTGCCTGACGACACAGAAGATAGTCTATCAGAACGGATTTTAATCAAAGAGCATCAAATTTATCCAAAAGCTATACAGGCTTTTGGAGAAGGACGATTGCGGCAAGAGGGACGCAAAGTTATTATTCAAGACAATTGAAAGGAGTAGTTGCGGTGAAAAGAGCATTAATCAGTGTTTCCGACAAAACAGGTATTGTAGCGTTTGCTCAGAAGTTAACGAAATTGGGATTTGAAATTGTATCGACTGGCGGTACGGCCAAAGCGCTGCAAGAAGCAGGCGTTAATGTTATTGGCATTTCAGAAGTAACCGGTTTCCCAGAAATTTTGGAAGGGCGTGTTAAGACGCTGCATCCTCATATTCACGGCGGTATTTTAGCTAAAAATACGCCGGAACACATGGCGGTATTACAAGAAAAGCATATTACACCGATTGATTTGGTCGTCGTTAATCTTTATCCTTTTGAAGCGACTATTGCTAAAGAAGATGTTACATTGGCTGAAGCAATAGAAAATATTGATATTGGCGGTCCGTCAATGGTTCGTTCCAGTGCTAAAAATTATGAACGTGTAGCCGTTGTAGTTAATCCTAAATGGTATGAGATCATTATTAGCGAGCTGGAAACTAATGGTGAAATAGCATTAGCAACACGCCAAAAATTGGCATTAGAAGCATTTGAGCATACGGCTCAATATGACGCCATGATCAGCAACTATTTGAATAAGGTTTTTGAAGGAGAAATGTTCCCTGATGAGATGGTTTTTGGCGGTAAAAAAATTCAAGAGTTGCGTTATGGAGAAAATCCTCATCAAAAAGCAAGTTTTTACCGGACAAGCACGGCGACTTCTGGCACAGTAGCTAATGCTAAACAATTAAACGGTAAAGAGTTATCGTATAATAATATTGTTGACGTTGACGCAGCTTGGCAATTGGTTTGTGAATTTGAAGATCCGGCGGCGGTCATTGTTAAGCATACAAATCCTTGCGGCACAGCTTTGGGGAGTACGTTGGCAGAAGCGTATCGTCGGGCGTTGGCGGCCGATCCTGTATCGGCTTATGGTGGTATCATTGCTTTAAATCGTGTGGTTGATGAGGAAACGGCTAAATTGGTTATTGAAACTTTCATGGAAGCTGTTATTGCACCAGACTTTTCAGCGGAAGCGGTGGAAGTTTTAAAAACGAAAAAAAACTTGCGTATTTTAGCAGTTGGGGAAAAGGCGAAAGAGAAAGACGTTTGGCTTGAAAAAGTCAGCGGTGGTTTTTTGGTACAAGAATTAGATGAACATCAACAAACGAAAGCTGATTTAAAAGTAGTTACTGAGAAAATACCAACAGAATCAGAGATTAAGGAACTCTTATTTGCTTGGCATGTCGTTAAGCACGTCAAATCCAACGCTATTGTTGTCACAAAAGATCAGCAAACTATTGGGATTGGCGCGGGACAAATGAATCGTGTCGGTTCGGCAGGCATTGCTTTTGAGCAAGCAGGTGAAAAAACGAAAGGTGCGGTATTAGCATCTGATGCATTTTTCCCGTTCAGAGACAGCATTGATGCGGCTCATCAGGCGGGAATTAGCGCAATTATTCAACCAGGCGGTTCCGTACGTGATGAAGAAGTTATTGCCGCTTGTAATGAACATGGCATTGCTATGGTCTTTACAGGTATTAGACATTTTAAACATTGATTTTAGCGAGCAAAAACAGATAGTCTTTCTGTTTTTGCTTTGCTATATTATGGAGGTTGGCAATGAAAATATTAGTAATAGGCTCTGGCGGGCGTGAACATGCTTTGGTATGGAAAATAGCGCAGAGTAAAAAAGTAGAAAAAATTTATTGCGCACCGGGTAATGCTGGCATTGCTCAAATTGCAGAATGTATTTCTATTAAAGCAGAGGATTTGGCAGGACTTTTATCTTTTGCACAACAGGAAAAAATTGATTTGACTGTTGTAGGTCCTGAAGTGCCGTTGACATTGGGAATAGTTGATTTGTTTAATGAACATGGCTTAAAAATCTTTGGTCCTAGTCGCTTAGCGGCTGAAATAGAAGGCAGTAAGGCTTTTGCTAAAGATTTGATGTATAAATATCAAATTCCAACAGCCGCTTATGGTGTATTTACAGAAAGTGTTTCAGCCAAAGAATTTTTGGACGATATTGGTTTGCCTTGTGTTGTTAAAGCCGATGGTTTAGCTGCTGGCAAAGGGGTTTTAATTTGTGAAAATCGGTCTGAAGCGGAGAAGGCGATAGAAGAAATATTGTGTGATAATAAATTTGGCACTGCTGGCAATCGTTGTGTTATTGAAGAATTTTTAAATGGTCAAGAAGTCAGTATGTTAGCTTTTACTGATGGAGAAACTATTGTGCCTATGGTTTCGGCACAAGACCATAAACGAATATTTGATAATGACCAAGGGCTAAATACAGGTGGCATGGGAGCCTATTCGCCAGCACCGATTTATACAGCAAATATTCATCAACAAGTTATTCGAGAAGTTTTTGAAAAAACCGTTAGCGCTATGAAAGCAGAAGGAAGAGTGTTTAAAGGCGTATTGTATGCTGGTTTAATGTTAACTGATAAAGGACCTAAAGTCTTAGAATTTAATGCGCGTTTTGGCGATCCAGAAACACAAGTAGTTTTGCCGCGTCTGTGTAGTGATTTAGTGGATATTATGGAAGCTGTTATTGAGGGAAATTTAAACGAAGAATTAGTAAAATGGCGTGATGAGGCGGCGGTTTGTGTCGTTTTGGCTTCTGGCGGCTATCCAGAAACAGCTGAAAAAGGGAAAGTGATCCAGGGATTGGAAATTGCTGCGCAAAATGCCCTTGTTTTTCATGCTGGCACTAAAATGGACAAGGGAAATATTTTAACTGACGGCGGGCGAGTAGTGGGTATCAGCGCGTTAGGCAACGATATTAAAAGCGCTATTGATAAAGCTTATCAAGCGGTTGATAAAGTTTATTTTGAAAACATGCATTTTCGGAAAGACATTGGGCAAAAAGCCTTAACTGCGCAAGAATTGGAGGGCTAGTATGGAAAAAATTTATCGTTTTTTTGTTGAAAAACATGGAGATTTTGCTGTAGAAGCTCAAAATTTATGTCAAACCTTAAAAAGTTATCTTCATATCGGCGGATTAAAAGGTGTGCGGATATTTAATCGCTATGATCTATCGGGTATCAGCGAGGAAAGCGCTCAAAAAGCAGGGCGTCTGATTTTAGCTGAACCGCAGTGCGATCAATTGTATTTTGAGGAAATGCCTGCAATTGAAGATAAATATAGCGTTATTGCAGTGGAGTCACTGCCAGGGCAATACGATCAACGGGCGGATTCAGCAGCACAATGCATTCAAGTCATTTCCGACGGCGTTCGTCCTTTAGTTAGAACGGCTAAAGTATATGTTTTATTGGGAAGAATCGTTAATGAAGATCTTAAAAAAATCAAACAGTATTTAATCAATCCAGTAGAAAGTCGTGAAGCAGTTTTAACAAAACCTAACGAATTAGCTGAAACGATTACCGAGCCAGAAGCGGTTTTTTTGCTGGAAAATTTTAATGAAGCTGATGAAAGCGCTTTAACTGTTTTGCGCACACAATATGGTTTAGCAATGGATTTGGGTGATTTGCGTTTTATGCAGAAGTATTTTCGCGATGAGGAAAAGCGGCAGCCGTCGATTACCGAGTTGCGTATGATTGATACTTATTGGTCAGATCACTGTCGGCATACAACTTTTTTGACTAAGATAGAGGATATGGTTATAGAGGATAAATTAGTTAAAGAAAGTTTTGAAGAATATTTAGCAGTTCGTCGTGAAGTTTATGGTGAGAAAGCTGACGATAGACCGATAACGTTAATGGATATGGGAACCATTGCAGCAAAAGCATTAAAAAAGCGGGGCATATTGCAAAACTTGGATGAAAGTGAAGAAATCAATGCTTGTAGTGTAAAAGTCGATGTTAAAACTGATGATGGCGTGGAAAAGTGGCTATTTATGTTTAAGAACGAAACGCATAATCATCCAACAGAAATCGAGCCGTTTGGTGGAGCTGCGACCTGCTTGGGCGGTGCTATTCGCGATCCGCTTTCCGGACGTTCTTATGTTTATCAAGCAATGCGTGTTACAGGAGCGGCTGATCCCAGAACGCCTATTGAAAATACGATTGACGGTAAACTACCGCAGCGCCAGATTACAACGTTGGCGGCTAAAGGATATGCTTCTTATGGGAATCAAATTGGTTTAGCGACAGGTTTAGTTGATGAAATTTATCATGAGGGTTATAGTGCAAAACGTATGGAAATCGGAGCCGTTTTAGGTGCGGCACCTGCTGAAAATGTGGTGCGGCTTGTACCAGAAGATGGCGATGTCATTGTTCTTTTAGGCGGCAGAACGGGAAGAGATGGCTGCGGCGGAGCAACGGGTTCGTCAAAAAGTCATACTGCCGAATCGTTGTCAACATGTAGCGCCGAAGTGCAAAAAGGTAATCCCGTAGAAGAACGAAAGATTCAACGACTTTTTCGTCGACCAGAAATCAGTCGTTTGATCAAACGTTGCAATGATTTTGGTGCTGGCGGCGTATCAGTAGCTATTGGTGAATTGGCTGACGGGCTGCATATTTATCTTGATCGCGTGCCCAAAAAATATGAAGGGCTTTCTGCTACAGAATTGGCTATTTCTGAATCGCAGGAACGCATGGCTGTTGTGCTAGCGCCGCAGGATTTGGCTGTTTTTCAAGAAGCGGCGGCGGCTGAAAATTTAGAGGCGACAGTAGTTGCTTATGTTACAAAAGAATCGCGCTTAGTGATGGAATATGAAGGACAGAAAATTGTTGATTTGAGTCGCGAATTTTTAAATTCTGCCGGTGAACGAAAAACTATGGCGGTTAATATTGGTATATTTGATTATGGAGAAAAAGAGTACAGTGAATTTGATCCTATCGACCAGTTGAAAAAAATGGCGGCTGATTTGAATATTGCTTCCAAGCGGGGATTAGTAGAACAGTTCGATAGCACGATTGGTTCGGGTAGTTTGTTGATGCCTTTTGGCGGTCGCTATCAACTGACACCAACCCAAGTTATGGCAGCTAAATTTCCGCTTTTGAATGGACAGTCTCAAACGGCATCGTTATTTAGCTATGGTTTTGATCCTTTTTTAAGTGAGAAAAATCAGTATATCGGCGCTATGTGCGCAGTGGTGGAATCATTAGCTAAAATTGTTGCCGCTGGTGGTCACTATCAGGATTGTTATTTGACGCTGCAAGAGTACTTTGAAAACCTAAAAGGGGATCCTAAACGTTGGGGCAAGCCGACAGCGGCTTTATTAGGGACATTTCAGGCGCAAATGGCGTTTGGTGTTAGCGCTATTGGCGGCAAAGATTCGATGTCGGGTTCTTTTATGGATTTAAATGTGCCGCCAACCTTGGTTTCTTTTGCTGCAAGTACTATTGACGCCGAAAAAGTGCTTTCGCCAGAGTTTAAAGATGCTGACCATGAAGTTTATTTATTTGCTGCACCTTATGATCGTTATGGGCGACCGATGTTGCAAGCTATTGGTCAAATGTGGAGACAAATCCAACAGGAAATAGACAATGGCAATATATTGTCTGCTTGGGCTGTTGATTTTGGTGGTGCCGCCGAAGGGATATTTAAAATGGCCTTAGGCAATCAGATTGGTTTTCGACTAAATGAACTGATTGATCCGCATGCGCTTTTTGAACAAAATTATGGGGCAATCATTGTGGAAGCGAATATTGCTTTAAAAGGCGCTATTCTTTTGGGCAAAACAACCGCAGACAGAACTATTGATTTCAATGAACAGGGTTCGGTAAGTTTGCAGGAATTGCAAACGTTATGGGAAGGCACATTAGAAGATATTTTTCCGACCAAAGTAGTTACCGAAGGCGAGGTACAAAAAGCAGATTATCATGCTCGCCCCATGTTTAAACATAAGGAGATTTCTATTGCGCGACCAAAAGCGGTTATTCCGGTATTTCCGGGCACTAACTGTGAATATGATGCAGCTCAAAAAGTTGAAGCGGCTGGCGGTCAAGCAGAAATTGTTGTTATTGCTAATTTGACGGCGCAGATGCTCAAAGATTCGGTAGAACGATTAGCCAAAGCATTAGAAACAGCACAAATGATGATTTTGCCCGGGGGCTTTTCTTTTGGTGATGAACCGGACGGTTCGGGAAAATTTATTGCGACCTTTATGCGCAATCCATTGCTTAGTGAACGTATCCATGAACTGCTTTATCAGCATGACGGTTTAGTTTTGGGCATTTGCAATGGTTTCCAAGCGCTGGTAAAATTAGGTTTGCTACCGTATGGCAAAATTGTCGATACCGATGCGCATTGCCCTACGTTAACTTACAATAGCATTGGGCGTCATCAATCCCGTTATGTTCAAACGCGAATTGCTTCTGTGCGTTCGCCATGGCTGGCAGAAGTTAATGTCGGCGATATTCACAGTATTCCCGTTTCGCACGGTGAAGGGCGGTTCGTTTGTGAAAGTGGGCTATTGAAAAAATTGCTGGATAATGGTCAAATTGCTACGCAATATGTTGATTTTGACGGCAATCCTTCGATGGATATTGCGTATAATCCCAATGGTTCTGTTATGGCTATTGAAGGAATTTTAAGTCCAGATGGTAGAGTTTTTGGGAAAATGGGTCATAGTGAACGTATTGGCAATCATGTGGCTAAAAATATTCCCGGCGCTAAAGATCAGCGCTTGTTCGAAGCTGGTGTGAAATATTTCAAATAATATACGCGTTAAAAATTTAATGGTGTATTTAAATAAGCGAACTGGTGTAAAATGATTTTTAAACAATAATAGGTAATCCCCCAATAGTAAAGCTGTGTTTCTATTGGGGGATTATAGTATTTTACTGTGCATTTTGTCGTTTTGTGAAGCTATTGATGAATTGAAAGCTGTTGTAAGGTTCCTTATCTTTTGGGCAGAGAATTATTTTTAAGTATAAGCCTTATTGTTGTTTTTAAAATTTTTTGTTCATTATTTACTATGAAGTTTCTTTGGCGGCTAAACTTGTTTGTTGGAGAGCTGTTTAAGATTTATTAAATTTTCGCCGGTCAGCAAATAATCTATTGGAATATCAAAAGGATCATTAGGCAAAGGTAATGTGCTGATTTGTTCTGTATAAGCGGCGCCGATTTTTGGCGTCTGTTTTTTTAATTTGGGCAGAAAGCGATCATAATAACCAGCGCCAAAACCGATACGGCTGCCGAATAAATCAAAAGCAATACCGGGAATGATGACTAAATCAAGCACTTGGGGAGCGATTAGCTGGTAGTGATTTTGCGGCAACTCGCGAATACCATAAGCGCCAATAATCAAATCGCTGAATTTTTCCAGTTTGCTGATTAAAAGCGTATGGTTTTCGGCGATACTAAGCGGAATATATAAATTTTTACCAGCCTGCCAGCCCATGGGAAATAAATCGTCCAAAGAAAATTCATCCGCTAGGGCTAAATAAAGCAGGATATTTTGGCTTTCTTGCCATAATGATGATTGGCAAAGATGACTAATAGCATTTTGCTGCTGTTCTTGCCGAGAAAGTAACGGAATCTGACGACGAATCGTTTTGTATTGTTGGCGAATGGATTGTTTCATGAAGCGCACTTCTTTCATAAAAGATATTAAGAGTAGTATATCACAATTTTTTCTGTAAAAGTTGGTGATTTTTGCTAAAAAACTATTGCATTTTCACTGACAAGTGATTATTATATTAAATAGATGTTAGCACTCGTTTAGTTTGAGTGCTAACAAAAATGGCGAGTTATTCTACTCAATTACATTTAGAGAATCCAAGGAGGCTTTTTACATGAGTATCAAACCAATAGGCGACAAAGTTGCAATCAAACCAGCGCAAGCAGAGGAAGTGACGAAAAGCGGCATTATTTTGCCGGGAACCGCTCAGGAAAAACCGCAGCAAGGCGAAGTTGTGGCGGTAGGCGCTGGCACATTACTGCAAAACGGCGAAAGAGCGCCATTGGAAGTAAAAGTCGGCGATCGTGTTGTTTTTGCTAAGTATGCTGGTACAGAAGTGAAATTTAACGGTGAAGAATTTGTGATTTTAGCTGAAAAAGATATTTTAGTTGTTTTAGGTTAATCAATTACTGTTCCATAAGGAGGAAAATAGATAATGGCAAAAGAAATTCGTTTTGGTACAGACGCAAGAAAGGCTTTGGAAGTGGGCGTTAATGCTGTCGCTGAAGCTGTTAAAGTAACTTTAGGGCCAAAAGGCAGAAACGTTGTTTTAGGCAGTAAATTTGGTTCACCAACTATTACTAATGATGGCGTATCTATCGCTAGAGAAATTGAGTTGGAAGATCCGTTTGAAGATATGGGAGCGCAATTGTTAAAAGAAGTTGCCACGAAAACTAATGATGTTGCTGGAGACGGCACCACTACCGCTACAGTTTTGGCTCAAGCCATGGTCAGAGAAGGGTTGAAAAACGTTGCTGCCGGCGCTAATCCAATGATTATCAGAAAAGGAATTCAAAAAGCCGTTGAAGTTGCTGTTGAAGAAATCGGCAAGATTTCTCATTCGGTTGAAAGCAAAGACGCTATTGCTCAAGTAGCAGCTAATTCTGCCGCTGATGAAGCAACTGGTAAACTTATTGCTGATGCTATGGAAATCGTTGGGAACGACGGCGTAATTACCGTTGAAGATTCACAGACTTTCGGGACTTCGTTGGATGTTGTGGAAGGTATGCAATTTGATCGCGGCTATATTTCGCCCTACATGGTTACTGATACTGAAAAAATGGTGTCTGTATTAGATGATCCGTTGATTTTGCTTACCGACAAGAAAATCAGCAATATCCAAGAAATCCTGCCCGTATTGGAGCAAGTAATTCAATCCAGCAAACCGTTATTGTTGATTGCTGAAGATGTGGAAGGCGAAGCTTTAACTACTTTGATTTACAATAGATTAAGAGGTACTTTTACTTGTGTAGCTGTTAAAGCGCCTGGCTTCGGTGATCGCCGCAAAGAAATGTTGAAAGATATTGCTGTTTTGACTGGCGGCGAAGTAGTAACTGAAGAATTAGGTTTAAAATTGGAAGATACAACTTTAGCCATGTTGGGAACTGCTCGTCAGGTTACCGTTACCAAAGATTTGACGACTATTGTCGATGGTCGCGGCGATAAAGCCGAAATAGAAGCTCGTGTTAATCAAATCAAAGTTTTAGCTGATGAAACGACTTCTGAATTTGACAAAGAAAAATATCAAGAACGTTTGGCAAAATTGGCTGGCGGCGTAGCCGTTATTCAAGTCGGAGCTGCTACTGAAACGGAATTGAAAGAAAAGAAACATCGTATCGAAGACGCGCTTTCCGCTACTCGCGCTGCAGTAGAAGAAGGCATTGTTGCCGGCGGCGGCACTGCGTTGGTTAATGTACTTCCTGCTTTAGAAAAAATTAAAATGGAAGAAGATGACGCTCAGACTGGCGTTAATTTGGTTAAAAGAGCTTTGGAAGAACCCGTTCGTCAAATTGCAGCTAATGCTGGGGTAGAAGGCTCCGTCGTTGTGGAAAAAGTTAAAACACTGCCAGTTGGTCAAGGCTATAATGCTTTATACGGTCGTTATGAAGATATGGTAGCGGCTGGTATCGTTGACCCAGCTAAAGTTACTCGTTCTGCACTGCAAAATGCAGCTAGCATTGCGTCTATGATTTTGACCACTGAAAGTCTTGTGGCTGACGTTACTAAAGAAGATCCAATGGCTGCCATGAACAACATGGGCGGCGGCATGGGTATGATGTAATTAAATAAATAGTAAGCCGTTGTAACTAAAAATGATTAAATAGTATCAAGACGTTAAGTTAAAATTATTTTTTAGCTGACGTCTTGATTATATGCTAACGCGTTTGGGTGATTGCTCAAACGCGTTTTTTGGTTATTTTGTGCTGTTCATTAGCTATTAAGTATGATACAATACAGTTTATCAAAGAAATGGAGGTTATGATTTTGGTTCAAAAGTCCAACACAGGTAAAAAGAAACGCAATCCTTATCGTCCTAAAGCAAAAATTGTTTCTGCTGAAGAAACTAAGCGGCAGGAATCGGAAGCTATTGTCAAAAAAGCCAATAAAGGCTGGATTATCTTGATTGCAATTTATTTTATTGCGACAATTATTGCTTATAATTTAGAACAAGAAACTATGCCGTGGTTGATAGCTCAAGGTGTTGGTAACGGCGCTATGCTTTTGTGGGGAATTTTGCTTTTTACAACATCTCAACATTATCAAAGCCGTGGGACAGCGGGAATGTATAAAATTTTTGGCATAATTTTGATCGTTTTAAGCGTTTTACAGCTGTCTGTATTATTCCAAATGTAATTTTGAGTTGGGCAGGCGCAAAAAATTGGCTAGGTGATTTGACGTGAAGAAAAAACTGAATGTTCTTTTGCTGCTCTTACTGTTTATTGGCGTTATATTTTATTGGTTTGGTACAGTAACGATTACAGAACAAAATAGGCGGTCGTTTATAGAAAGTGAGTTTGTTGGCTTGCTCAGCGAAGAAATTTTCAGCGGAGAGATTGATTTACAGACGTTGATTTTGCCCGATTGGGCAGTACAGTATGGTATTACGACGGAAATGTTGTCGCCAAAGATAGCGGTGGAGCCGAATAAGACGGCGCGCGTCGGTGTATTGGTTGATTTTGTGCAGATGGAGGAGCAGCAATTAGTACGTAATATCATTACTGGCAGACTAAAAACAATAGAAACACAAACCTATTATGTACCATGTGGTCAAGTTCAATTAAAACTGATTGATGATGAATTGCCTGAATTTACTTTTGATCATCAGTTGATTCGCTTTGATTAAAACAGCAGGTTCTAAAAATTGTAATAATCGCATAGGATATCATATATCGCTTGCAAATTTTCGAGAAATATGCTATGCTTTAGCAAATTTTAACAACAAAATAGACGTAATAAAAGCGACGATGGCGTAAGGAATCGTCAGGGAAGCAGGTGTGAATCCTGTACAGTCGCCGCTGCTGTATGTATGCGCTGGAGAAGATGCCAAAACCACTGAGATAATCTAATCTTGGGAAGGGGCATTGTTTGAGCATATGAGTCAGAAGACCGGCTTTTATTATTATTTTTGTGAGGCTTTCGGTGTAAAAGCGCTTGCCAGAGAATTGTGCCCGAAAACAGGCGATATAACGTCTGTTTTATTTGGTGACGGCTGATTTTTGGTATCCTGCTTTCAAGATGAAGGCAGGATTTTTTTGTTGGGGAGTTGGCAGAGAATGCAAAAAGAACTGCTGAAAAAAAAACGACGTTATTGGCTGATTGGTTTGGTGATGATCGTTTTTCTGATGCTTTTGATAGCGACTGCGGTCAGTCTGGGTGCCATGAATTTAGGGTTTAATAAATCGTGGCGGATTTTATTGAAAAGTCTTTATCCTGCTGATCCGCTGATTTTTAAAGCCAATGAAATTGCTGTGGTTTGGGATATCCGCTTGCCGCGGATTATTTGTGGCGTTTTGATTGGCATGGGTTTGGCTGCCGCCGGTGTGATTTTTCAGGGGCTGTTGCATAATCCTTTGGCAGATCCTTATACACTAGGCGTTTCTACTGGCGCGGCTTTTGGGGCATCATTGGCGATTTTTTGGAACATAACCATGGATACACAGTTTTCCATTATGCTCATGGCGTTCATTTTTGCTTTTTTGACACTTCTGACAGTTATCGCTATTGCCAAAAGAGGCGGCGGTATTTTGTCTAACAACTTGATTATTGCTGGAATTATTGTTAGCGCTATTTTATCATCCGGGGTTAGTTTTTTGAAAATGATGGCTGGCGAAGAAGTCGGCGCTATCGTTTTTTGGCTGATGGGTTCGTTGGTCGCCAAAACTTGGCAGGAAGTCTGGATTTTAAGTATTATTGTTTTAAGCAGCATTGCTGTAGCTTTTGTTTTTGCCAACGATTTAAACATCTTGGCTTTAGGCGAAAGAAATGCTGAAAGTCTGGGCGTTAATATTAAACGCACTAATTTGCTTTATTTAATCTTGGGCGCATCGCTTACGGCAGTTTGTGTAGCGACTGGCGGTATTATCGGTTTTATTGGCTTAATTGTACCACATATGCTGCGTTTTTGGCTCACTGCTGACCATCGGGTATTACTTTTATTATCAGCATTGATGGGGGGTATTATTTTATCTCTTGCAGATAATATTGCTCGACTTTTGCCTATGGGAGAAATTCCTGTCGGTGTGTTGACAACGTTAGTTGGCGGTCCTTTCTTTATTTATGT
>CATJSX010000037.1 GCA_949743265.1 uncultured Peptococcaceae bacterium | reverse complement strand
TTTGGAACCGATGGTCATAACAACAGATTTATCTGCTTCTGCACCGAAGGTGAAGGTTTCTGTTCCGGTGTAGTAAGTGGTGGATAAACCAGTGTTGTTGTCATTAGCATTGGTTCTCGGTTTGGATACTTTAACCATAATTTGGACAGTAGCAGTGGTTTCTTTGTTACTGGACAAATTGATGATACCTGTACCATTGGATTTTAAATCAGCTTTAGCGCTGCCGCTTACACTGTAAGAAACTTTAGCATCAGCATCGCCAGTATTGGTAACAACAGCAGTTACTTCAACAGTTGCATCATTACCCAAAGCAACAGCTTTGCCTGTGCTGTCAACAACTTTAAATCCTACACGGTTGTTGGCATTAACTTGACCACGAGTCGTATCTAATTTAACGCTTCTTGCTTCATCAGCAACAGTTAAGGTTGTAGAAGCCGTTAGATTTTCTTTATCAGATACGGCAGTAACAGTGACTGTTTGACCGATATATTTTTCATCGTTTTTGATTGTTAATTGACCAGCATCTTTACCGCTTTCAACAACACCGGCAACAGCATAGCCGCTAGCGGCAACAATGACACGATTATTGGCTTTCTTCATAACGCTGTTAGCGTCTAAGAAATAAATATCTGGTACATCGGTAGTACTGTTCAATTCAACAGCTTCTGTTGGATATTCGATATGCAAAGAAACTGCTTTATCAAATTTCTTAACAGTAAAGTTTAAAGTAACAGATTTACCATTGTCTAAAACAACACGTACTTCATAATCGCCTTCTGCTTCAAAGGCTTTGTTATTATCAACATACAACGTATAATAATCTTTGCCATCTACCCATTTCAAAGATAAATCGGCATTTTTAACTTTGTTGGCTTCTGGCGCTGAAATCACGGCAGCATATTTTGCTTGATCAGATGATGATTTTTCGCTCTCTGGTGCAGCGATAGCAGCATATTTTGCGCCTTTAGGATCTTTGCCCGTAACAATATTGCCGTTAGCATCAGTTAATTGGAATCTGAAAATATTAGCATATTCTTCAACCAAAGTATCAGTAGCAATTGGGTTAGACGGGAATTTAATCAGCTCAATATTATTAGCGCTGGTTGCTCCAACTTTTACTTTAATGGTTGCTTCATAGTCGCCGATATTAACATAGACTTTGTATTCGCCTTCTCTTAAACCTGCGATATTAAAATCTGCTTCACCTTTGTAATCGGTAGTGATGTTTGTTTTATCCAATTCGATATTAGCACTGTTTGTGCTCAATTTAATGGGATAAGTCGTCATCAAATTGCCGTTTTTATTAGTTACTTTTAAAGTAACTTTGGTTGTAGCTACGGTATCAGCTGCTACTTCAACGAAATTATCTGTGGTTTCACCGTCAGCTAAAACCGAATCGATAATATTAGCGCCATTATTAGTGGTAACAGCTACATTAAATTTGCGTGTTTCCTGAGCAGGAGATGTAACGGTTACCGCTGTTTTATCAGTAACGGTTTTGAACGTTGCCACATCTTTTAACGCAGTAGAAACGCCATCAATAGGATTATCAAAAGATGCTTTTAAGGTATACGTACCAGCACGCAAGAAAGCGACTTTAATGGTCGTTGTGTTAGGATCTGGAACTATCGTCCAAACCCCTTTGCCATTTACTACTTCATTGACACTAGGTCCACTAACAACTAAAGCATCGGACGCTTGCTTACTTTTGCCACTTTCTTCAGCCCAAATATAAACAACTCCATTTGGAGCAGTTGCAGCGGCCTGATTGTTTGCTTTTCTTAAAACAATATCAACTTCTGCATATTTGGTATCTAATGTTGGGAAGATAGTACCTGCTTGGGCCTCAGATTCAACAGAAGCCTTGGCGTCTGCGGTGGCAATAATAGACGCATCAACAGAAGCAACACCCGATACGGTAGAACTTCCACTATTTCCAGTTGTTGGTAAGGTTGCCACTAATCTAGCAACTTCATCTAAATTAGTCGTATTGTTAATAGCGGTTAATGTACTTTCACTAGCGCCAGTAAAAGCAGCTAATTGACTTGGTGTAATACTAGCAAAAGCATTTTTATAACTTGTTAAATTGCCTACCGTGACATTATTTTTCAAAGCTGCTAATGCTGTATCAGCATTAAAATAAGCTTCTGCAACTCCTACGCTGGCGCAGTCAGCAATAACTTTTGCTTTTGCTGCATCAGTGCCTCTTAAAGCAAAATCTTCTTGCGCTTTTTTGAAGTCATTGAATTTTGTTGCGTTACTTTTGTCATTTTTGTATTTGTCCCATCTGTCTTCAGTGATTTTTTCTTTTGAAGGATCAGCATATTGCGTGGTACCTGTTGAAGTTGTAACTGCTGGAACAGCTGGATTATTTCCAACAGGTGTAACAGCAACCGTCAATGTTTTTGTTTCTAATCCTTTTTCTACATCAACTGTTGTGGAGTTAGTGGTCTGCCCTTCTCTAACCGTAACCGTACCGTTAGCGACCACAGCTCTGGTGCCAACACCATCATTAACACTAATATTATATGCACTGCTGGTTGTTGCTGCTTTATCCAAAGTTACTTTAACTGTTAATCGTGCATACGCATCACTGATCTCTTCTTTTGTTACATTGACTGTCGCTGTTGTTGGAGCATCAGCAGCAAAAGCCATAACAGGCATCAAAGTCATCATGAATGCGACCAAAGTTAAGATCGCAAACAGTTTTTTGTTTTTCTTCAAAATAGTTCCCT
>CATJSX010000036.1 GCA_949743265.1 uncultured Peptococcaceae bacterium | reverse complement strand
TTCCTGAATCACATCATTAGCAGTAATGACCAAACCAGTTTTCTCCTCAAAATGATATGCCCAGCCAAATTCTTCAACGGCAAAGCGCCACGTTAGAGGGAAATAAGTAATATCTCGAAAAACCAACAAAGGGTATTCTTCTGTAGCATTATCAATTGCTTTCCCATTAACGGTGATTTTATCAACGGCAATTTGTGCCTGCTGTGCAGAACGATTTTTGCTGTCCAGAACATCCCGCATATATTCATAGAAATAACCGGGCGTTTTATCGATGGACAAGCCTTATTCTGCCGTCCATGTGGCAGTCAAGCCTAATAATTTACAGTCATAATAGGTCATAGGAAAGTAGGTAATATCCTTATACACCAGCAAGGGATAACGGCTGTAGCGATTATCCATACTTTGACCGTTTAACTCAACGGTAAAATTTGGCAGTGTAACGGATACCGATGCAGCTTGCGCTTCATGCGTGAAGCACAAAGCAAATAGTATTACAACAAGAGGCAAACTTTTTTTTAACATAATAACGAACTCCTCACTTAAAAAATAATCATTAACCATATGGTTGGAGCCTAATTTGACCATGATTTTCTTTGGCTGTCATTCGTTTAACATGAGAAATCACTCCTTTTCAGCAGAGTATATTATTCGTTAAGCACTTATAAGAGCAGAGAGAAACAAGCAAAAAGAGATTTTTGAAAAAAATTCTGTTTAATCGTTTTGATCTTTTGCAGTCAGCTACTAATTTTTATTATAATGAGAAAGACAAAGACTGTCCATAGTATGAAAAGACCAGTTATGCTGTTTAACCAGCTAAATATGCTTATCTATTCTTTGTTCGAAAGCAAGATAAAAAACATTTGCTAAAGATAAGTCATAATTTGTGTAAAGCTGCGGTCTAATAAAGAACCTATGACAGAATTACTTTAACCGAATACACTGGTTGTTTTTATGTTGATTAATTTTATGATGTTTTATTATAACAAGAGTCATTAAAGAGTTGATGAAAAATAAATCAAAATAACAAGCTTTATTATCTGAACGACGATAACAAACAGGCTGGCTTAATCAGTATGAGTGGTTTGATAACGTTGTGATTTATCAGCTAGCTAATGATTGGCGGTATCTTCTATCTGTCTTGATTAGATAATATTTTTGCTATAAATTTTTGGACATATTTCACTTAACGGGTTTGCAGCATTGCCATAAAAGTCAAGCAAAACTCATAGCATTATTTTTTGAGCTTTTATCACAAATTTATTTCCTTTAGCTTGCCTGTTTCTCAAAAAATGGTTATAATAAAATAGCAGTAAAAGATTTTTTGACAGCACATAGAGGAGGAGCTATTGATGCAGGAACGCATTAGAAATTTTTGTATCATTGCCCATATTGATCACGGAAAATCAACGCTAGCTGACCGAATTTTGGAATACACCGGCGCTCTTTCTAAGCGTGAAATGGTAGATCAAGTATTAGATAATATGGATCTGGAACGCGAAAGAGGCATTACCATCAAATTACAGTCGGTGAGACTGAATTATAAAGCCAGCGACGGACAATTATACATTCTCAATTTAATTGATACGCCGGGACATGTCGATTTTACTTATGAAGTATCTCGCTCTTTGGCAGCTTGTGAAGGCGCCATTTTAGTCGTTGATGCAGCGCAAGGTATTGAAGCGCAAACGTTAGCTAATGTTTACCTTGCTTTGGAACACGATTTGGAAATTATCCCTGTCATCAATAAAATTGACTTACCCAGCGCTGATCCGGAGCGCGTACGACAAGAAATTGAAGAAGTTATCGGTCTGGATGCTAGCGATGCTATTTTATGTTCTGCTAAAGAAGGCGTTGGCATAGCGGAAATTTTGGAAGCTATTGTCACTAAGATTCCACCGCCTTCCGGCGACGACCAAAAGCCTTTGCAGGCGTTAATTTTCGATTCTAATTACGACGCTTATCGTGGCGCTGTATCATATATTCGCGTAGTAGACGGTATTTTGCGAAAAAATTCCCGTATTCGCATGATGGCGAAAGGCAAAGAATTTGACGTGACGGAAGTCGGTGTTTTTGCGCCTAATATGAAACAAGTGGATTGCTTGACGCCCGGCGAAGTTGGTTATGTAGCCGCCAGCATAAAAAATGTTATTGACACTGAAGTCGGCGATACCGTCACTGACGCTGACAATCCTGCGCAAGCCCCTTTGCCTGGTTATCGCAAAGCAACGCCAATGGTGTATTGCGGGTTATATCCGGTGGAAAATAATCAGTACACCGATTTAAAAGACGCGCTAGATAAATTGAAACTCAACGACGCTTCGCTGATTTACGAACCGGAAACTTCATCAGCATTAGGCTTTGGTTTCCGCTGCGGTTTTTTAGGATTATTACATATGGAAATTATTCAGGAACGGTTAGAACGAGAATATGATTTGGATCTGATTACGACCGCGCCCAGCGTCATTTACCAAGTGACTAAAACGGACGGTCAAGTGCTGCAAGTGGACAATCCTTCGCAGTTGCCTGATCCATCTGGCATTGCTCGTTTAGAAGAACCCTATGTATCCGCTTCAATTATGGCGCCCAAAGAATATGTCGGCGCTGTCATGGAAATCGCCCAAGAAAAACGAGGTACTTTTGTCAATATGGAATATATGACAGAAACGCGTGTAACGCTGAAATATGATTTGCCCTTAAGCGAGATTGTTTATGATTTCTTTGATATGCTCAAAACCCGCACCAAAGGCTATGCTTCTTTAGATTACGAAATGATTGGTTATCAAGAATCGTCGTTGGTAAAATTAGATGTATTGGTCAATGGTGAAGTGGTAGACGCTTTATCTTGCATCATTCACAAGGATAAAGCCTACGCGCGCGGTCGTGCGCTGGTAAGCAAACTGCGGAGTATTATTCCTCGACAAATGTTCGAAGTGCCTATCCAAGCCGCTATTGGAAATAAAGTTATTGCCCGCGAAACGATTAAAGCATTGCGCAAAAGCGTTTTGGACAAATGCTATGGCGGTGATATTAGCCGCAAACGCAAACTTTTAGAAAAACAAAAGGAAGGCAAGAAACGAATGAAACAAGTTGGCAGCGTTGAAATTCCGCAAGAAGCATTTATGGCAGTTTTGCAGCTTGATGAATAAAACAAGGTTAACAGTAAATTTTATAATTTGATAGAAAGCAGGCGAAATAATGAAGTACGAAGTAACAAAAGATTTAGAAACAGGAAATACCTTAATTGATCTGGAACATCGAGAATTATTCCGAGCAGTTAATCAGCTATTTGATTCTTGTTCGCAAGGCAAAGGTCGAGCCGCTATGGAAAGCGCTACGCAATTTTTATTAAATTATGTTGA
>CATJSX010000035.1 GCA_949743265.1 uncultured Peptococcaceae bacterium | reverse complement strand
CGTTCAAAAAGCGGATAACCTAATTCTTTTTCCAAACTCTTGATAGCAGTCGTTAATGCGGGCTGCGTCATATAAAGATTATCGGCGGCTGTACGAATAGAGCCTGTTTTAGCAACTTCTACAAAATAACGTAGCGATTCTGTACGCATAATATTTTCACCTCTCGAAACATCGTCAAAATTTATAGCGTTATCGATAAAATCTATTTTACCATAATGCAAATTTAAAGTCATTATCTTGAAAGACTCAGCAACTGCGCCGACGGAAGGATAATTTTTCCGCCGATAATTGACGAATATTTTACCGTTATAGGGTTGGTTTGACAGTTAAGCTGTGCTATAATAATAAAGTGTCTTTTTATACTCGTCAAAAGGAGTCGACAAAATGAAAAAAAAGATTATCAGTCTTGTTCTGGGAGCCTGTTTAGTTTTTAATACAGCGCCAGCGTATGGAATCAACGGCGAGCCGGAAGTGATCGGCACAACGCCAATTACCAGTGGCGCTGTGCTGAAAAATTATATTTGGGATATGATTGACGGTCGTGTAAAAATTAGTGTTATTGAAGCCGATCTGACCAATCCTTATTTGGACTTGCAAATTATTGCTGGCAATGGCAGGCTAGGAGAAAGAGCCAACGTTTCGCAAATGGCGCAAAATACTGGCGCTGTAGCGGCAATCAATGGCGATTTGTACAATACTAGGGGAGAAGGGTCTCCTATTAGTACGACACTAATTGATGGCGAATTGGTAACGTCGCCATGTGTCATTCCGGGAATTTATGCGCTAGGAATTGACGATACTAATACTGCGTATATCGAACAGTTTAATTTCAGCGGCACTGTTACCGCTGCCAACGGACAAATTTATCCTATCAGCGGGCTAAATAAAGCATGGTATTGGGAATTTCCTGCTGGTGTTCATTCTCATGTAGATAAACTGCATGTTTATTCCGATATGTGGGGCGCAGCAACCCGCGGGCAAGATGATTATGCTGTGGATATTGCCGAAGTTATGGTACAAAATGGCATCGTGACCGCCATTTCACCAGAAGGTTATTTTGATATGGCAGTACCCGAAGGCTGTTACATTTTGCGAGCGCAAGGTTTAGCCAAAATATTTTTGTTGGAAAATGTTCAGGTGGGCGATTCTATTGCAATTGATTATCAGCTTGACCGCGATTTAAACTGGCAGACAATTATTGGCGGCGACGGTATTTTAGTAGATAATGGTCAAATGGTGGATTATGGCAAAAGCACAGAAGGATTGAACGGCGTTCGCGCTAGAACAGCTATCGGCATTTCGCAAGATGGAAAAAAATTGTATTTGGTTGGCGTCGAAGGACGTACCAGTGACAGCCGAGGACTTACTTTAGGCAATTTATCGTTGTTTTTAAGCAAAATTGGCGTTTACAAGGCAATCAATTTGGACGGCGGTGGTTCGACGACTATGGTTAATCGTCCGTTAGGCGAATTTACTACGGTACAAACCTTTGCCGTTGAAGGACATGCCGCTGAACGACGAGTGGTCGAAGGAATTGGACTATATTCTAAAGCTCCTATTGGCAGTTTAAACGGTTTGATTCTTTCCGGAGAATCTCGCCTGCTTGTTGGCGAAACGGCTAACTATCAAGTTAAAGCTTACGATGAATATTATAATCCCTTATTAACGGGAACGTTGGCGTTAAATTATGATGACAGCAATCATTTGGGCACATGGCAAAATAATATGTTTACCGCCGAACATTCAGGTGCCACAGTTTTGTCAGTTGCCAATGGTAATATCCGAGGTATTATGCCGATAGAAATATTGGGCAAAGAAGGTCTCAAGGCGCTGACTATTACTGCTGCTAATTCTTCATTGACTGACGGCAGCTCAACTCAGTTAACTGTAACAGCTACTTTGATGGATAATACAACCAAAACTGTAGCGCCCAATGTTTTAACATGGACCATAGACGGTTTTACAGGCAGTGTATCGCCGGAAGGTGTTCTAACGGTAGCTGATACTACTGGTAACAATCAAGGCACCATAACGGCTGATTATGAAGGCTTTACTGCTGCAATGACTATTGCTTTGGATAAATCAGAGAAACTAAATTTGCTTAACACGCTGGACGGATTGGTTTTTGAAAAAACGCCAGCAGCTGTGACAGGCGGCTTGACGCTTGCAGCCGATCCTGCCGCTAGCGGCAGCAATGTGGTAAAAATGGATTACAATTTTGGCACAGAAGAAGGATCAGTAGCGGCATATCTTCGTTTTGAAAAAGGTATTATTATTGGTTCTGGAATTGATAAAGTTTGCCTTGATGTTTATGGCAATTATGGCGACGAATGGTTGCGGGCAGAAATTATTGATGGTAACGGACAGTTACAACGAATCAATTTAGCGTCAAACGTCGATTGGTTTGGCTGGCGACAAGTCAGCTTTAATCCGCAGGAATTGGGTTTAAGCGGACCGTTTACGCTTGAACGAATTTATGTCGTTGAAACCGAAAATATTGCACGCAATCAAACGCAAAGTAAAAGCCTTTACTTTAAAAATATCCAAACAGTAGGCCATGCGGAGCGCGGCGCTTCTATGGTAACATTAACTATTGGCAGCAATGAAATGTATAAAGATGACCAACTGCAAGTAATGGATACTGTGCCGCAAATCATTAACGATCGTACGATGGTACCTGTACGTTTTATTTCAGAAGCGTTCGGGGCAGAAATTCTTTGGCGATCAGAAAATCAAACGGCTGTTATCGTTCAGAACGATACAGTTTTAGAAATTGCTGTTGATCAACCGACGATGAGCCTTAATGGCCAATCAATCGCTATTGATGTACCAGCTCAATTACTCAACGACCGTACGATGGTACCTTTAAGAGCTATTTCCGAAGGCATGGGCATGACGGTGGATTATGACAGCGCTACTCAGAAAATTTATATCGTCCGTTAATCAATGAAATGATTGTCGTGATAGATGAAGATTTTGCCTATAAAAAATAAAGACTCAAGCTAACTGCTTGAGTCTTTATTTTTTAACCTATAAGATGATACAACGCCCGTCAAATTTTCTTTAACCATACTAGAAAATGAATGCTCAAAAGCTACACAACGCGATAGAGGCGATTTGGTGTTTTCTTATTCATTTGGTGCATAATAATTTTTCAGCATTTGCGCTGCTTGTGCTCGTGTTGTCTGTCCTTTAGGATTTAATGTCGTAAGCGTATAACCGTTAATTATGCCATTCTCAACAGCCCAACACATAGCTTTTTGAGCATAATCGCTGACTTCGTTAGCGTCGTCAAAGTGCAATTCATTATTAATAGCTGCTTTAGCACCGTCATAACGCCAAAGTATTGAGGCAAACTGTTCTCTGGTAATAGCGTCTTCTGGTCCGAATAAACCGTTTCCATAGCCTGAAACAATTCCCTTATTTGCCGCCCATGCAATGGCTTGGGCATACCAAGCGTCTTCTGCCACATCTGAAAAAACGTTATTATTGACGACAATATCATCATTACCTTCTTTGTTGTAAAGAATTTGCGCCAACATTCCCCGTGATAAATTGATATCGGGATCAAATGTGTCATTATTGCAACCGTTCATTAAACCGTTTTCAGCAACAAAACGAACCGCGTCATAATACCACGCGTCAGTAGCAACGTCAATGAAAGGATTGTGCCATATCGTTTCTGTTGTCTCCTTAATGATTTGAAAAGCCGCAGTTATTGATACATCACTATCAATCATGGTGAAAGTATATTTTTCTTTATCTTGCTGATGCAGAGCCAAAGATTTACCATTTTTGTCACTGACAGTTAACGAAGCTAATTCATAACCCTCATCAGGTAAGACATTGATAGTAACCAGAGTTCCTTTTGTTGCCGATTTAGGTGCAATAGTAATCACTCCACCTATAACACTTGGCAGGTTAACATGATGAGCAGTAGTAACCGTGTCAGTACTATCGACAGTATAATCGCCTCCGTCCCCACCATAACCACTATCCGCTGCTATTGTCTGCCATTGAGCTACAATCGTTTGATCCCCATCGAAAACAGTGTTTGTTGTAACCTGTGTTTTGCTATCAGAATCAAGATACCAACCCTTGAAATGATAGCCGGTACGATTAGGCGTAGGTAATACGGACAATGTTCCATTCTTTTCACTAGTCATAGCGGAAGGGCTGACTTGACCGCCATTAGCGTCAAATGTAATGATGTGAGCATGATCATAACTGTTTATCGGCTCGTCGGTTAGCGGCATAATATCCAATCTCAAAACCGGTGAAACGACTGTCGTATTTTCTTGAGCATTGCTTGTTAAACGCAACGATTGCGATGTGACACTCAGTTGTTCAATGTTTCTCATGGCCGGATTTGATGATACGTCGTCCGTCGTGGAAATTGTTACGGTATAATCCAGTTGACCATATATACCTTCTGGTAAATCTGGCGTGCCGTTTTGCGGCGCTATATAGTTGATTGGATTGATTGCAACATTTACTTGACTTTGTTCCATATCTTGTAACTGGTTGTGAACCAATTCTTCAGCGTATTGTTTAGCGTCATTTTCAGTCCAAACCGTTTCGTTTGCCTGAACGAGATGTGTGCTTAAGCTATCGCCTACAGCATCCGCTAACGTGGTTTCGCAGTCAGCGCAAAAGAGTGAGTGATCTGCAAATCTATGTCCGGTTGCAGGAACTATTTCCGTTTTAGTGGCAGAGCAATTGGTATCAAGACAAGTATAAATTTTTGTCCCCTCTTCGACGCAGGTAGGCGCTTTCGTTAGTTCGCCATCATTCCAGTTATGAGCAGTTATAATCGTTAATTGAGCCGTTTGTCCGCCGTAAGTAGCTGTAATGATTTGCTCGCCTGACGCATTTTTATCATAACCAGAACACATGGCGGCAATTAGCGGCAAGCGGCAAGACCCATGTCGATAACAATTCGCTGTAGCAATAACGTTGGCGTTCGTTAATAGTGTTTCTAAATCTGCGCCTTGTTTGCCGTAAATAACAGTAGTAGAAAGCTGTAAATCGTTGAAACGGCAATTATTAGCGGCAGCAAAATCTTGCGTCCAGTTATCTGCACCAGCGGAAGGCTGTGTACCGTAATAATGACCGACACCAACATGAACAGCATACGTACTCTCCATATTTCGGCGGTGTCCGGGACTATGATACCAACTATCCATGACGATCGCACTGGTGGGTTGTCCTGACGCGATATTTTCCGCGCTGTAATGGTACAAAACATGACATTCCTGATAAGCCGTCCAGCAAATACTATTGTCAGGTCTTGTATGGTTGGAGCGATAAGAAACATAAATTTCTTGAGCGCGCAAATTGGCAACGTCCTGTAAAGCGTCGAAACTGGAAAGCGGCTGCAAATCAATACTCATTCGATATTGGTTAAGCAAGCGCAAAACTTCCCAGCTTTTAGCGTCCATGCCTTCAGGAATAGGTGTAATGGGAACTACTGGCACATTGGGATTAGCAGGTGTTTCTGACTCATCGGGATCGGCGCCAGCAGAACCACTGCTCACATTATTGGCTTGCATGAGATCTAATAAACCGTTAATGCCTCCGCCAATAGGAGCCGTCAATGTTCCTACGTTTTCCTGCGCTAAAACTTTTTTGGTCGATGTGTTATACGTTATGGCAACAGGCCAATCGGGTTGGCTCTGATCGGAAGGAATCGTCAACAGTTTCGCTAGCTCATTGTCGATTCGCGAAGCATCGCTACTATCATTAGCGCAAGCATAATAATACAGTTTCATACCTCTTTTGTTGGCATAATCTGAAAATTGTTTAATGGCGTTAAAAACCGTGTCGCTTAAAGGATAACAAACCAAGACAACATCTCTCGTTTCTGTCTGAGTCGTTATCCTATCCAGCATATTGACAACTTGCGTTCGTGTCAGACCTACCCAATAATCCGTATCTGACGGGTTTTCAAATGCCGACGCTTTTTCTGGAGATATTGTTAGCAGCATACACAGCGTCAACAAAATTGATAAAAATCTTTTTTTCATCACGGATCAGTTCTCTCCTTTTCAATTAAAATTTTTGGCTCATTAGTTAACTTAATAATTTATGAACTATATCATTTTATACCCGCTTTGAAAAATTTTCAAGCTAAAGAAATTTTCATTATCTGCTAAAGGATACATCTGAACTGACTGCTTAATAGCTTGTTCTTGCAACTAATATGCCCACGCCCCGTCACTATACTCTTTACAAAATTATGCGGAAAATACTTAATTGTAACTTCCATTTTGATGAAAAATATGCTACAATATGTGTCGTTAGATAATAAACAAAAAAATACACACCAAAAGGTGTGCAATAAAATTAGTTGGAGGGTGATTACCATTAAAGGATCAATTAAGAAATCAATTTGGTTTCGCGTGGGAATTATTTTTGCTGTCATTATTATTAGCGGATTGATTACGTTTCAAAGTGTTGATCGTATTAATAAATGTAATGCAGCGGTCAATCAAGCTAATGAAATTAACGAAATTATGCTTAATGCCAGACAGGCTCATTATGCATGGATTGAAGATTTGAGTTCAGCACTCAATTTCGATACACAATTTACCAAAACAACTGATTATACAGCGTGTTCCTTAGGACAGTGGCTTTATAGCGAAAACGAAGGATTTTCTAATGCTAACATAGAAGCACTGATGGCAGAAATGAAACCAATCCATCAAACGATTCATGAATCAGCCACCGATATTTTGTCCATAAAAAATACAGATTATGAAGTCGCAAAGCAAATCTATCTTAATACGACTAAAGCAAATGTTGAAAAATTGGTAGTAATAATGGATAAAGCCGTAACAGAAGTTGACAAGATTATCGTGCAAGAAAAAGATGGTTTAGCGCAAGCAATTTTTACAACACAAGTTAGTACTATTGTCATGATTCTTGCGATTATCTTCGTTTGTTTGACGTTATTGAGTTTCATTATGAGAAAAATTATCAGACCAATAGAGATTATTACTGATGCAGCACGTAAAATGTCAGAAGGCGACTTGAGTTTTCATATTGAAAATACGCAAAATGACGAAATCGGTCTTTTAGTTCAAAGTTTGAATAGCTCCGTCAGTACCTTAGATAGCTATATTAGAGATATTTCAGAAACGCTGAATAAAATTGCCGACGGGGATTTAGATTTTGAAAATGATATGGTCTATATCGGCGATTTTAAAGCTATTAAGGAATCGCTTAATATTATTCTTGATAACTTAAATCGAACAATGATACAAATTAAAGATAGCGCTAAACTGGTCAACGATAATTCGCGCATGATTGCCGACGGTGCACAGTCTTTAGCCGTAGGTACGACAGAGCAAGCCAGTGAAGTTCAGATGCTTTTAGAAACGGTGCAGTCAGTAACAGAACAGGTCAGCGAAAACGCTCAACAAATGACTCAAACCAGCAACGATGTTATTGACGTTAGCGAACAAATCCATTTGTGCAACACTCAAATGGAAGAAATGGCAAGAGCGATGGACGAAATAAACGAATCATCCAAAGGAATTAGTAATATTATTAAAACGATTGACGATATTGCTTTCCAAACCAATATTTTAGCCTTAAATGCCGCTGTAGAAGCCGCTAGAGCCGGTGTGGCCGGTAAAGGTTTTGCAGTAGTAGCAGATGAAGTGCGTAACTTAGCGGCAAAAAGTTCAGAAGCAGCTCAAGACACTACTGCATTGATCGAAAAATCGTTACAAGCTGTTTCTAGTGGGGCTGATTTAACTATTACAACGAAACAAAAATTAGCTGAAGTTGTCGACAGCGCTGAAAATGTACGCAATAAAGTTCAAGAGATTTCTGCTTCCTTTGATGAACAAGCGCGTTCTATGGAAGATATTGATAATGGTATTGGTCAAATTTCAGTAGTTATTCAAAACAATTCCGCTACTGCCGAAGAAAGCGCCGCCGCCAGCAGCGAATTGGCTGAACAAGCCAAAACCTTGGGCAATTTAGTAGAATCCTTTAAAGTAAGAAGTTAATAAAAACACTGATTGATTTCAGTGTTTGAGAAAATAGCAAAAAAGACAGTCCGTGAAACAAAAATCACAGACTGTCTTTTTTGCTATGGCGGTACACACAAACGCAGTCCAAAACTGGCTCGAAATCTAAAGGCAAACCAATGACTTTGCTTTTATCAATCTCACCTTCATGAAAACCTTGTTTCAATCCTCGCTCAATAATAAGCCCAACGCCTAAATTATTAGCAATCATTTTGCCCCAAAGCGCCATAGAATTACAGTAAGCGCATTGCTTAACGTCATCTTTAATCGGCAACAACAATTCATAACTAGACGTTAGCGCCAATGTTTTTCCCATACAATGAATCATCGTTTCATTTTTTAAATCAGTCAGCGAAACGATACGCTGATGTGCGCCAACCGATGGTTTTTTGTTGCAGCAATGACTAATTTATCAGAAAAACAATATTGCATAGTCAGCAAGTCTTTCTGTTGTGCGCATAGATTGGGTTGATTATTGTACATTGTCAAGATAACCATCATATCATGAGATTTTGAGGCATCGTTAAACAATTCTAAGATATTTTTCGGTGTATCGTTGATAATATTAACGGTAATATAAGGATATTCCCGCTTCATTTTTTCCACTAAATTACTGCCAAGACACATATTAACAATAGGCGTTGTATAAATCTCGTTGTTCCATTTGAGCCGCTTTTGCTGATGAATTGCTTGCAGCGTTTCACGATAATCTGATAAAATCCGTTCAGCACAATCCAGCAATTTTTGACCGTCTTTAGTAAAAGTGACGCCTTTGGGATTGCGTTCTAAAATGGCAAAGCCTAGTTCTTCCTCCATATTTTTAATACAAATACTGAGCGCTTCACTACTGATCCGCATATTATTGTACTTGGCAATTTCCAACAAATACTCGAAGTATTCCAACCGCATAACGTTTCTTCCTCTTTACAAACGTTTGGTTCAATCGAGCATTGTCTATTGATTTTTTTCAGCAATTTCGCCGTCACGACAAGGTTTTTCGCTTTTCATTTTTAACACAATTAGCGCTGTTACAACCAAAACTATTGCTAACGTTAAAAAAACATCATTGACCGCTTGCATTTCGGCAACATTATACGTTCCTGTTCCTTCTATAGCTTCTCCAACATTGCCATTGAGCCGATAGTGATAGGTCATTCGAAAACTTAAAAGCGCCGTCAGCATACTCAGCCAAATAACCGCTGTAACTTGTTTACACCAATTCAGCATAGCTGAAGCATGGCCTGAAAGACTAATAGGAATGATGCTCATACCGTAATCGGTTAACGGCATATTCACCAACCCAATCCCTACATATCGCAACGACATAAAAATAATGACGATAGCCGCTGTCGTATCCAACCATGCGCGGCTCATCAAGAAATTTCCTAAAGCAGCGATTAAAAGTCCCGCCATGATTACCCATTTATTGGCTAAGAATTTAATCAAAATTCTCGAAGAAAAATTACCAGCAACCATACATAACGACGGTACTAAAAGAATCAAACCAGCATGAAAGGGATTATAGCCTTGTATCGTTTGTAAATAAACCGCCATCAAAAGCGCAGTAATATTAAAAGTCATATTCATGGTACAATTGACCAATACAGTCAATGCGAAAGGTTTATAACGAAATACTTTAAAGTTTAACAGTGGCATTTTATTGTGGTATTCACTATAAATAAACGCAATAATCAAAGCCACCCCTCCAACAACCGCCAAATAAAAATTAGGCGAATGCCAGCCCCAATCTTCCGCTTTAGTAAAGCTGATCAAAATCAATGCAGTGCCAATACCGACCATGATGATGCCTTTCACATCTAGGCGGTTATTTTTGTTGACAGCTTCTTTAGGAATTGCGCCATGAGCCAAATAAAAAGCAATAGCAATCAGTGGTACGTTGACCAGAAATAAACTGTGCCAATTAAAAGCGCTCAACAGAAAACCAGCCACCGAAGGACCAATAGTCGTTCCCATAGAACTAGCCATTAGCGAAAGCCCCAAATAGTTAGCTTGTTTCTGTTTGGGAATATATTTATACAGCAGCGTCAGTGTGCAAGGGGTGATAAATCCCGCCGCAGCCCCTTTAACCATACGACAAATGATAAGCGTGTAAATATTATTCGCCAATACACAGCCAATAGCGCAAATCCCCATAATTACCAATGCCGTCAGATACAACCGACGATAAGAATATCGTTCGCCAAAATAGCCCACCATTGGCATCATCATGCCCAGCGTCAGCATATAGCCGACGATCAGCCATTGCACCATGCGAATATCAGTATGAAAAATTTCCATTAAACTGGGCAAGGCAATATTGACGGTACTGGTATTAAGCATTGTGGTAAAACCGCTGACTAAAATCGTAATCAAGATGGCGCGTTGTTTTTTGGTTTCCTGCAAATATAATGATTTCGTTTCCATCCTCTTCGCCTCGTTTTTGTTAATTTTGTGTTTGCTTATTACCTAGTAAGTATAGCGCATTGCCTTTTATTGCGCTATCGTTTTTACAGAAAAAATAAATGCTGAGGTTTTATCCTCAACACTTATCCATAGAAATACTTTTGGGTTATGACAGCCCTTGCCAGTGATGATCGCCTAAAAGCCGTTCCGTCATGATCAATTCACTGATGTCGCTGCAATATTGATAATATCGTGAATGAACAGTGCCTAAAGAATAAATAGTATTGGCAGTCGCTACCGTTTTACATTCAAAATTGACGGTGATAATAAATGATGTGGCGATTTCTATGCCATCTTCCAACACAGGATGACCATAAACGATACCATGCAGCTGTTGATGTCTAATGTACCAATAATCTAACCGCGCGCTTTGCATGAAAATCCCTCTATTTCGCTGATTTTGTTTTGACGATATGATATGACACATAGTGATAATTTTTTTTTGCCAGTGGCTTTGCTATTTTTATGATTAACTATTTTCAAAAGTTTCAGCTACAAGCGCTAATTTTTCAGCTACAGCAATATGCTGCGGACAGCTCTTTTCGCATTTGTGACAACTCAGACAATCAGAAGCCTTGCTATGAGTTTCTGTATAATTATTGTAATAAACCTGTTGCGTTGAAAAGCCTTTGTTCAGCGCCTGCTTTTCGGCATTGTACAAGGCAAAATATTCAGGAATAGGAATCTGTTTGGGACAGCCTTCAACGCAATATCGGCATGCTGTACAAGGAATAGCGATGGCTTGACGCAGGATTTCCACAACTTGCCCAATCACCTGATAGTCACTTGGCAATAACGGCTGAAAATCCTGCATATAGTCCGTATTGTCCGCTACCTGTTCCAGCTGACTCATACCGCTTAAAACCATCATTACATTATCTAAACTAGCCGCATAGCGAAGTGCCCAAGACGCTAGCGAAGACTGCGGCTGCGCTTTTTTTAACAAAACTTCGGCTTCATCAGGCAAATCTGCTAAAGTGCCGCCTTTTATTGGCTCCATCCCAATGACTGGTTTTTGATGTTTCTTAGCAATTTCATAACATTTGCGAGATTGAATGCTTTCATTATCCCAATCCAATATAGTTGATTTGCAACTGGACAAAATCAACTTCGGGATGCTCGGTCAAGATTTTATCCAATAATTCCGCCCGATCATGAAAAGAAAAACCAATCTGTTTAATTTTGCCCTCCGCTTTCTTTTCGCTGATAAAACGAAACGAATCAAATTTTTGCGCCATTTTGTAATGCTGCTCACCCAAATTATGCAGTAAATAATAGTCAAAATAGGTTACACCGCACTTTTCTAACTGTTCATCGAAAATTTGCTGTTGTTCTTCGACTGTTTTTAGCGACCGTACAGGTAATTTTGTGGCAATAGTATAGCAATGACGAGGATGGCGCTTAACCAGACATTCTCTTAGCGCAATTTCGCTTTGAAAATGATGATATACATAAGCCGTATCGAAATAAGTAAAACCTTTTGCTAAAAATAAGTCGATCATTTGCTTTAATTGCTCCAAATCAATGCTTTCTTGATTTTCGATGTCCTTTAGCGGCAAGCGCATAAAACCAAATCCTAATTTTTTCATCAATAGTCTCCCTCCAAAAAATATGATGCCGTTATTGTCTATGTCCAATATAGCATCTGACCCATCTTTTCGCAAGATTTTTATTCTCTTAATAGTAGGCTTTTATGATTTGAGACTGTTTAAAGAAAATTGTTTGGTTAAAAGCAGCAGCAAAAAATAAATCATTCCTGCGCTGACAATGGCGCCAAGCAAAAGTCCGTTACCGTTTAAAAGCCATGCCATTTTCAGCTGAAAACCTCGCAAATATAAAAGCATGATGCTGCACAAAAATACGGGCGCTACGATTTGTTGCCAGCTGAAACGAATGTCGACCTGCCGCAAAATCATCAATAAATTTAATAAACATTGTGCGACATAACTTAGTACAAAAGACAATGCAATGCCAATCATACCTGTTTTTGCCATTACCGAAAAATAATAGATACAGATCAATTTAGCCACTGAAGCTAAAAGATTGTTGACAAATACCGCTTTGGTCATGCCTAAACCCTGCATAATGCCGATAGTCGTTTGCCCCAAATAAAGAAAAATAGCGCCCAAAGATAAAATTTGCATGATAATACCCAATCCTTCCAGATGAAAAAGCATTTTGGCTAAATTTTCCCCTTGAAAAAATAACACGACAATAATCGGCATACTGAAAATATACGTTATGCGCAGCGCTTCGCTGCATCGCCTTTGCATTTCTTTTTGCTGCCCTCTGGCATTAGCTTCTGAAACAGACGGTACCAAGGCTGTTGACAGTGCGCCGGTTAAAATAGTAGGAATCGTCAACAATGTCATCGCTACGCCGGAAAATTGTCCATATACGCTGGCGGCTTGCGAATGATTGAATCCGACTTGCAAAAGGCAATAGGGAATCAGACTGGCTTCAACAGCCATATCAATACTGCTGGTTAATTTGCTTAGCGTCGTAGGCACACCTAAAGACGCTATTTCCCCAAGTAATTTCTGGGTTGAAACCATCTGCTCTCCTGTACTGACTAAAGGTTGTTTTTTTCGCGAATACAGATAAAAAAATAAAATCAGCAGCATTCCAGCCAATTCACCGATTATCATCCCGCCTGCCAAACCCATAGCGACAAAACGCACGCCAAAAGGCTTGAGAATAATAACCAAAATAATGCCAGCGCTTAAACGCACAATTTGTTCAGCAATTTGTGCTATAGACGGATAAATCATTTGCTGGATTCCTTGAAAATAACCTCGAATAATGGACGATATGGGCACAATTACAATTCCCGGCAAAAGCACATAAAAACACCAAACCATACGCCAATCTTTTTGCCAATATTGAAACGCCAGCGGCACCGTCAATAAGCTGAACAAAAACGCTGCAGAGCCTAAGCCGAGAACAAGCAAAAACGACAAACGCATGGTACGGCGAATCATCATCTGATTGCCGCTAATGCTTTGAGCCGCTATAATTTTGGCAATAGCCAATGGAATTCCAGCTGTAGCTAAAACCACAAAAGCAATATAAAAAGGATACGTCATATTCAATAATCCTACCGGCTCCGTTCCCACTAAACGAATAATGGCAATTTGATAAATAAATCCCATTACTTTTAAAAGCAAACTGGTCGCCAGCAAAATTAACGTTCCATGCAAAAAACGATTTTCTGTCATGTCATCACCTCAAAAAATATCTTTTCAAAGATAAATATGTCGTCAAAGTGATGAATAAGCCTCGTTAGCATGTTTTTGGCTTGTCTTTTGAAAAGAATTTTCTCAAGCGTATGCTATCCGTATTTTTATATGAAATTATTGGCGTAAATTCTGTGAAAAAAAGAGGATTTCGACATTTTTTGTGTAATTATTATTTTATCAATTTTTTTTATTTAAAAGGAGGTATTACCATGCAAATATTTGAATCCCCAAAAATTCGCAATATCGCCATCACCGCTCACGGCGGCGCCGGAAAAACATCGCTGACAGAAGCGATGCTCTACAATAGCGGCTATACAACTCGCTTGGGCAAAACCGACGACGGTACCACCGTTACCGACTATTTGCCGGAAGAAACCAAACGCAAAGTGACTATTTCTACCGCAATGGCGCCTATTTTATGGCGTGAGCACAAAATCAATATTTTGGATACGCCGGGATATGCAGATTTCATTGGCGAGGTTATCAGTACATTAAAAGTCGTCGATGGCTTGTTAATGGTTGTTTGCGGTGTATCAGGCGTTGAAGTGCAAACCGAAATTATCTGGGATTATGCCGAAGAAACCCATTTGCCGCGCATGATCTTCGTCAATAAATTAGACAGGGAAAATTCTTGTTTTGAAACCGTTGTTGAACAATTAAGGACAAAATACGGTACTGGTATTGTTCCTATCCATATTCCCATTGGCAAAGAAGCTGATTTTTGTGGATTTGCCGATGTCTTAACGCAAAAAGCTTACCAATTTGACGGCGGTAAACCAGTAGAAATTGAAATACCGCCAGAAATTGCCGCTGAAATGAACGATTATCGTACTTATTTAATTGAAGTGGCTTCCGAATCTTGCGATGAATTGTTGTTAAAATATTTAGAAGGCGCGCCCATTACCGATCAGGAAATATTAGCCGCTTTTAAAAGCGGTATTGCCGCTGGTGAAATTTTCCCCGTATTAGCCGGTTCTGCTTTAGCTGGTATTGGCGTTACGTCCTTGATAGACGCGCTCATCGACTTGATGCCTGTGCCAATTCAGAATGAAGACGAACTCAGCCATGAGCCGCGTGCTTTCGTCTTTAAAACTTTAGCCGATCCCTTTGTCGGTAAATTAAATTTTGCTCGTATTTTATCGGGAACCTTTAATGTCAGCGACGGTTTGTATGATATGAATACAGGACAAGAAGAAAAAATCAGCAATTTCATTATTCCTTGCGGCAAAAATCAAGAAACCGTTACTACAGCCAAAGCTGGCGATATTGTCGCCATTGCTAAGCTGCAAAACGTTCAAACTAACCATACGCTGACCACTAAAGGTCGTCAGGTGCCTTTGGCTGAACCAGTACAATTTCCGCAGCCTAATTTGTCAGTGGCTATCAATCCTAAGAGCCGCGGCGATGAGGACAAAATGGGCAGCGCTTTGAGTCGCCTTTTAGAGGAAGACCCTACGTTGAAAACGGAAAAAAACACAGAAACCAAAGATACCATTTTACGCGGTATTGGCGATATGCACCTTGATATTGTAGCGGAACGGTTTAAAAATAAATTCGGCGTTGAAGTAGAACTGTCCGAACCCAAAATTCCTTATCGCGAAACCATCAAAAAGGCCGTTAAAGTTCAAGGCCGTCACAAAAAGCAATCGGGCGGTGCTGGTCAATTCGGTGACGTTTGGCTGAATATCGAACCTTATGCTGACGGTGATTTTCTTTTTGAAGAAAACGTCTTTGGCGGCGCTGTTCCCAAAAATTATTTTCCTGCCGTTGAAAAAGGCGTTCGTGAGGCGATGAATGAAGGCATTTTAGTCGGCTATCCTGTTACTAATGTCAAAGTAACGCTGTATGATGGATCTTATCATCCCGTTGATTCCAACGAAATGTCTTTCAAAATTGCTGGATCACTAGCCTTCAAAAAAGGCGCTGAACAAGCGTCGCCCGTTATTTTGGAACCGATAATGAATTTAAAAATCACTGTGCCGGAGCAATACATGGGCGACATTATGGGCGATATTAACAGTCGTCGCGGGCGCATTATGGGCATGAATCCCGATGCCAATCATCGACAAGTGGTTGATGCGCAAGCCCCTATGAGCGAAATTCAAAAATACGCTATTGACTTAAAAGCTATGACGCAAGGTCGCGGCAGATTTTCTGTTGAATTTTCTCACTACGAAGAAGTCCCTGCTAAAATCGCTGAAACGATTATTGCTCAGCGTAAAGCCGAAAATTAAGGCAGTAAACAGCCTTTCTAAAATTGTTATTACACATATTATCAAGCAAAAAGCCCTAGTAAAATGTTTGGCGTCAGCACCACAATTTACTAGGGCTTTACTGTTGGATAAACGCCTCTTGACTACTTTACTGATTACGCACAATTTATAAAAAATAATGCTTTGATGGACAAAGCCGTTTTTATTATTACCAACTTCTCTTTTGTTGCAAGCTCATCAGATCATAACTTGACAAAAACACTGCACAATTTTATTTCCGCCGCTTGCAGATAAGAGCAGTCAATAGTATACTGGAGATAATTTGAATATTTATTTTCGCTGGTTAGTCTTAGCCAAAAGGAGAAGCCTATGATCAACTGTGACGGTTTTATTGATACGGTTCGTCAGAAATTGAAAACGACGGCCTACGGCAAAAGTTTGGAAATTAAAACTTATAAAGGCGACCGCCGCATCATTATCACCAAAAATTGGGATGATGATTATTCCATTCAAGAAGATGGTTTCGTTTTAGCGCATTACGACCATTTAACCATAGATGAACTGCGCAAATTATTAAAAACACTGCAAAAACGAGAATTTCCTCGCAGCAATAAATTACGGATTCGTCTAATCGAGCAAAGTGAACATCGCCACTGAAAGGAGTGATTGCGTTTTGGATAAGTTGATCGCCTTGGGAACAGGCTATGCTGTAGCCGTCAACTGCTATACGACTTGTTTTGCGCTTAATTGCGATGACGACTATTTTCTTTTGGATACAGGCGGCGGCAATGGCATTTTAAAACGATTGGCGCAAGCTGAAATTGATCCTGCCCGCCTTCATCATGTTTTTATTTCCCATCGTCACACCGATCACGTGTTAGGCGCTCTTTGGCTAATGCGTTTGATCGGTCATCAGCTTGACTGCGGCCAATACGATGGTCAACTGACTTTTTACGCCCATGCAGCTGTTTGCCAAGGATTAGAAGCCATGGGACGCTTTGTACTGCCGGAAAAACATTTGGCTTATTTTCACCAACGTATCGTTTTTATGCCCATTGAAGATGGACAGCAGCATACGATTCTGAAACGAAAAGTACAATTTTTTGATACTGCCGCTCAAAAAACACAACAATTCGGTCTAAAGATAACGCTTGATAATGACAAAACTTTGGTCTATTTAGGCGATGAGCCTTTTAATGAGCGAAACTATGCGCTGGTGCACAACGCTGACTATTTGTTGCATGAAGCCTTTTGCCGTCATGACGAAGCCGAAAAATATCGAGCTGCCAGAAAAGCGCATTCTACTGTAAAAGAAGCCTGTGATAACGCTCGTTTGCTAAACGCCAAAGCGCTCATTTTGTTCCATACCGAAGATCATGATTTGACGCACCGCAAAAAAAACTACACAGACGAAGCACACCGCTTTTTTGACGGTCAAGTTTTCGTTCCCGATGATTTAGACTGTATTTGGCTGTGATTTGAAAAATTGCCCAAACGACGCTATAGCCGCCTTAATATATGAATTTGAAAGTATTATTTACGAGGATTTTGTATTGTTCTTCGCCTGCTTTCTTTTGCTTAATCGGAAAATGGAGGAATCAAGATGACATTTGCCCAACTAGGTTTACCTGCCGAATTTATCGGCGCACTAGCCCAAGAAAATATTACCGCTCCCACTGACATTCAGCGTCAAACGATTCCTTTATTGACAGCCGGAAAAGATGTTATTGGTCAGAGTGTTACTGGCAGCGGTAAAACGCTGGCGTATCTTTTGCCGCTTATGCTTAAAATTGATACTAGCCGCAAAGAAGCGCAAGCTGTTATTTTAGCGCCAACTCATGAATTAGTTATGCAGATTTATCAACAAACGCAAAGGCTGACGCAAAACAGCCAACTCCCCTTAAAAACTGTCGTGCTTATGGGAGAAAGTAATATCAATAACCAAATAGCGAAACTGAAAGAAAAACCGCAGCTGATTATTGGTACTGCCGGCAGAATCTTGGATTTGATCAAAAAACGCAAAATCAATGCGCAAACCATCAAAACTATTATCATTGACGAAGTAGATAATCTTTTGGATAATACCAATGGTCCGTTTGTGCTGGAAATTATCAAAGCTACCCAAAAAGATCGGCAATTAGCGGCGTTTTCCGCTTCGCTCAGCGATAATACATTAAAATTGCTGCATGAACAAATGAAATCGCCCCATTTAGTGCGCGTCAATTCGCAAATCGTCATGAATCCTCACATTGAGCATTATTATTTAGTCAGTGAGCAACGGGGTAAATTTGAACTACTGCGCAAACTATTAAATGCGACGACGCCCAAACAAGCCTTGATTTTTTTAAACGATGGTCAGCGTATTGATCTATTATGCGACAAACTCAAATACCATCACCACAAAGCCAGCCCCCTCTTTGGCAATATGGATAAAGAAGAACGCCAAAAAGCGCTCAAAGATTTTCGCCAAGGAAAAATCAATTTGTTAGTCGCCTCTGATTTAGGCGCTAGGGGCTTAGATATTCCTGATATTACTCATATTATCAATATGGATTTTCCTTTAGAAGCCAACGAATATATTCATCGCGCCGGACGTACAGCCAGAGGCCATCGTCATGGCATCTGCTTCAGTATTGTTAATCCTACGGAATTAGCAGCGTTGAGAATTTATCAGCGCGAATTTGGTATCACTATTAACCCTGTCCATTTGGTTAAAGGCAAAATTCTCTCTGGCGCTACCAAAGACCATTATCACAAAAGCGCCGCTGAAAAGGCAGCTGTCAAAAAAAAATCTGTCGCCAAAAAATCATCGCAAACGACTAAAAAACCTAACTCTCCCGCTCCAAAACATCGTCAAACAGAGCAATAATCAAAAAAGCCGAAAGGATCAAGATCAATTGATTCCTTTCGGCTTTTGTCTGTTAATCTATCAACAGCATGGCTTTTTTGACATAAGACTATCTGCTTTTTCTTCCGTCATAACTGTCGCAGCGGCGTTTTTGACGATAGGACTTAATAGTTGCAAAATCTCTTCCGGCGGCTGTTGACGACCGTCCATCAGCCAGCGAGCGATCAACTGCGCAATGGCTAGCGTATAAAAATACACTGTAAATTGCCGCTGTTTATCATCAGAAGCACTGCCCATTTCGTCCATCAGCGCATAAATAGCATCATAAATGCCGTCATAAAAAAATTGCTCCAAAATTTCTCGCGCCGATGATTGGATAACTGCCAACGCAAATGCATGATGCATTTCTACATAATTGAGCAGAAACATCAGCCGATCTTGCCAATGACGGCCTGCCAACCCTTTTTTTAATACAGAAAGAACTTCCTGTTCAAATCCCCAAGTCAACAAACCGTAAATATCTTGAAAATGATAATAAAACGTCTGCCGATTGTAGCCGCAGGTATCGGTAAGCATTTGTATCGTTATTTTATCAAGCGGCATTTTACTGGTCAAACGTTTAAGCGCGTCAAATAAATCTTGTTTAGTTACTTCGGATTTACTTTGAGCCATATTACCCCTTCTCTTTTGAAATTTTAATTTATTATATACTAATTTTGTCTTGTAAATCAAGCCGCTTCCTCAAAGGCGTGTCTAAAAAATCACAGAGCTACCACGAATATAAAAGTCAAAAATATGCCCCAAAAGAATGGCACCAGTAAATTCGCAACAAAAAATTTTTCGCCCTTGCCTAAAGTTTTATTTTTTTCGTCCGATATTTTATTATAGTTGGGTGAATTATTCATTTTTTACGCTAATAATGGATTTTATTTTGAAGTGCGTATTCAAAACTTATAAGTTTTGAATACGCACTTTTTTTGTGTGTAAAAATAATTTTCACGCTATTATTTGCCTTCTAACGCTTCAGAAGTATATGGGAAGACATTTTTGTTCGGTGTCAAAACTTATAAGTTTTGACACCGAACAAAACAGAACAGGCGATTTTCAAGGAAGAAAATCCGCACCACAGGGAGGTAAATAAAATGCTTTCATTAGGACGCAAAGAGGGAGAAACCATCATGATCGGCGATGAGATCATGATCAAAGTAATAGCCAGCGGCGACCATGTGCGTATAGGCGTCGAAGCGCCGCAAAGTCTGCCCATCGTGCGCGGGGAATTGTACCATAAACAACACCCACAGAAAGCCAGCGAATCGCCAAAATCCAAACGGTTTTAGCTCGCTGCTTTAGGGCCCTGCAGATGAGTTAGACATATAAATATTACTTTTATAAACCCGGAATCAGGAGGATACCGGCGTATTCAAGGAGGAACCTATTATGCGTATTCAACACAACATCTCTGCTCTCAATTCATGGGGCAAATTAGGCATTAACCAAAGTAATGCTGCTAAAAACTTAGAAAAATTATCTTCCGGCTACAGAATCAACCGCGCAGGAGATGACGCCGCAGGCTTAGCTATTTCCGAAAAAATGCGCGGTCAAATCCGCGGTCTTGATATGGCCAGCAAAAATGCGCAAGACGGCATCAGTTTGATTCAAACGGCTGAAGGCGCTTTGGACGAAACACACAGCATTCTGCAACGTATGCGTGAATTAGCCGTTCAATCTGCTAACGGTACTTACCAAGATGAAGACCGTGCTAATACTGATTTGGAAATTCAAGCGTTAAAAGATGAATTAGACCGTATCGCTAATTCCACTCACTTCAACAAAATTCAGCTTTTGGACGGCTCATTGTCCGCTGGCGGCACCAATGGCACCGCTGGCAAAGCAGCCGCAAAAGTAACGGTATCCGACGCAGCCATGACTAACAATGCTTTCAAAGTACAAGCGGCTGCCGCAGGCGAATACAGATTTTCCGAAAGTCTAACAGGCATCCAAGATGGCGCAACCAACAGCTATACCTTCACTTATACTGATGAAAAAGG
>CATJSX010000034.1 GCA_949743265.1 uncultured Peptococcaceae bacterium | reverse complement strand
CGTGTCATCCGGCTTGTTATCTGTCGGTTGATTAACGCTCGTTTTAGCAGAAGCCGCCACTTCGTTGGAAGTTGCCATACGATTACCGTTAGCATCTAAGACAACGACTTTATAAATACTGCGGTCTTCCTGTAATGGGGAACGATCAGTAAAACTGGTTCCGCTGGTATTAGAAATTCTGGTTGATCCGTCCGGCGTAAAACCGCTGTGATTGGCGCGATGTACTTCATAAGAAACGCCGTCGCCAGTATATTCTTGCCAGAATAATTCAACGCTAGCTAACTTCTCGCCGCTATATTTGCCGCTGCCTGTCAAGAATAAATCGCCGACAGCGATGCCGTTAGCGTGTATCGTACACTCGGCGGTAGGTTCTTCTAAACTAGCATCGGCAGGTGTAAATCCAGGCGCAATATTTTCTTGCCATGGAATAGCACGACGCAAAACAACTTTTGTTTCTGGTGCACCGGGACATTTATTGGTAAATAATTCACCGCTTAAGGGATCAATTTCTACTAATGCCCACGCTTCGGAGGTTTCTTTGGGTACAAATTCTTTGTTGAAAATCTCCGATTTTTGGTATTCTGCCGGTGTATATTCACTGGGCAACAGACCTGATTTAGTATCTATGGTTTGGCTGACAATACCTGATGGTCGCGGAAAGTTTTCTGTTGGCAGTCCTTCGTGAGCATAAGCCATGATCTTTTTAAAAATAGGTCCGCAGCTTCTGCCGGCACTACCAATACTGCGCACTTCTCTTGGTTGATCGTAGCCCATCCAAACTGTCGTAACGTATTGTGGTGTAAAACCAACAAACCAATAGTCTTTATTATCTGTAGTCGTTCCTGTTTTACCAGCGACTTGACGACCAGATAAAGCGACCATTGTTCCTGTTCCACCCGATTCGCTGACGACACTGACCATAGCGTTGGCAATCATATAAGCTGTTTCTTCTTTCATTACCGCTTGGCTTTCCGTTTGATGTTCATAAAGGGTACGTCCGTTTTTATCAGTAATCTTGGTAATAACATATGGTTTATTGTAAATGCCGTTATTAGCGAAAGCGCCGTAAGCGCCCGCCATTTCCAAAGGCGAAACCCCTTGCGTTAATCCGCCTAAAGCGCTAGACAGATTCAAATCGTTGGGATTGCCTTCACTAACTAAACTGGTAATGCCCAAATTCTGCGCAAATTTTATACAATTTTCAACACCCACTTGCTCCATAGTTTTAACAGCAACAGTATTAGTTGAATTTTTGATCGCTTCTCGAATAGTCATCAGACCGCGATATTTGTGGTCATAATTCTTAAAGACGTGTCTGCCATAAGTTTTAGGATAATCGTCAATGACAGTTCCCGGTGACATACCCATTTCAAAAGCGGGTCCATAGACAATGATAGGTTTGATGGATGATCCCGGCTGACGTACTGATTGTGTTGCACGGTTCAAATTACGGGTACCCGTTTGATTGCGTCCACCCATGATGCCACGCACTGCTCCCGTTTTAGATTCCATCAAAACCGCTGCTGACTGCAAAATACTTTGACTATCGCCTGCTGGAAATTGGGAATCATCGTTATAAATACTTTCCATATAGCTTTGTAGATGAGTATCTAGCGTCGTGTAAATGACGTAACCATCAGTATAGAGCAGACGCGGATTGTCCTTAATATCCAAAATATCAATAGCTTCATTGATAACATGGTCAATAAAAGATTGATTGGCATAAAAATTGCCGTCGGTTTTATTACTGGATTTGAATTCACCCAATACAATAGGTTCTTCCTTATACCGCGCGCAGTCGCTTTCGCTGATAGCGCCAATTTCTACCATTTGATTCAAAACAACATTGCGTCTGCTTTTAGCGTTTTCCGGTTTGTTAATGGGCGACCATTTAGAAGGATTTTGAATCATGCCTGCTAAAAGAGCGCTTTCTGTAATGGTTAAATCTTTAGCGCTTTTGTTAAAAAATGTTTCTGCCGCTGCTTGTACACCATAAGCGTTATTACCGAAAAATGAACGATTCAAATAAGCAGTGATGATCTCTTCTTTGGAATAACGTTGTTCTAATTGCATAGCAATAACAGCTTCTTGCAATTTTCTGGTGTAGGATTTTTCCTGACGATCTAACAATACCATACCAGCTAATTGCTGCGTAATAGTACTACCGCCTTGCACTGTGCGACCTGCTTTGATGTTAGCTACTAAAGCGCCGCCGATACGAATAGGATCGACGCCTTTATGTTTCCAAAACCGCTGGTCTTCGATTGCGGTCAACGCATTGATCATATTAGGCGAAATATCCTTATAATCGACTGGTACTCGATACTCGCCGGCGTGTAACTTGTCTACATAATTGCCGTCTTTATCCAAAATGTATGACGTGACTTCATAATCGTCCAATGAAGCGCCGTCTAAGGAAGGAATATCCTCCAGCATGGCCTTGATTACGCCAAAAGCGACGCCGCCACCTACCAGTGTTAAAACCAACAAGATACACAAAATAATTCGTAGCCAATGAATTTTATATTTTTTCTTTTTGGGCTTTTTTGTCGTTTCAGTATGTCTAGCGCGATTACTTTCTGCCATTTAAGTTACCTCCTTTAATACTCGTATTATAGCATACTTTGGAAAACCTGACCAAAGAATTGCTCGATTTTAAGATTTTCTTGATAAAAAATTTGTTATTGTAATCTTTTTGATATTAGTATTGCCAAAAAATGCTAAGAATTTGCCTTTGTGCACAAAAATCAGCGTAAATTTTGGCGATAATTGATTTTTTTGGCGTTTTAATCAACAGTTAATTGATTCCGCTGATTATTTTTTGCTGATATCGTCTTTGAATTTCCAAGCGTAAAGCGTCATAAGTTGTATTTTCTAAACCATCGTTAAGAATATCGGCAGCTAATAATTTGCTGCGTTCTAATAGTTTGATGTCTTGCACTAGATCGGCAATTTTAAAGTCAGGTAAGCCGCTTTGCCGTATGCCCAAAATTTCTCCCGGTCCTCTAATCGCCAAATCTTCTTCGGCAATCGCGAATCCATCATTGCTTTTGGTCATAATTGCCATACGTCGCTGCGTATCCTCAGCTTTAGCTTCAGAAACTAAAATGCAATAAGACTGAACGTCGCCTCGACCGACTCTTCCGCGTAACTGGTGCAGCTGCGCTAAACCAAAACGTTCGGCATTTTCGATTACCATCATATTGGCATTGGGAACATCTACACCAACCTCAATAACGGTAGTCGAAACTAAAATTTGCAAATGAGCGGTGCGAAATGATTCCATGATTTCTGCTTTGGCGGTTGCAGTCATTTTGCCATGTAGTAATCCAACTTGATATTGTGGAAAAATTTCCGTTGCTAATTTCTGGTGTAATGCTTGAGCATTTTCCAAATCGATTTTTGCTGATTCTTCGATCATAGGGCAGACGACATAAACTTGATGACCAGCTTGAAGCTGTTGCAAAATAAAGCCGTACATGCTTTGGCGTTTTTTTTCAGTAATATGATAGGTAATAATCGGTTTGCGACCGGGCGGCAGTTCATCAATAACCGACAGTTCCAAGTCGCCGTAAAGAGTGAGCGCCAAAGAACGTGGAATTGGCGTAGCGGTCATAACAAGCACATCAGGTTGGCTGCCTTTATTTTCTAAAGCCAAACGATCTCTAACGCCGAAACGGTGCTGTTCATCAATGACGATAGCGCCTAAATTACAAAAATTGACGTTTTTTTGAATAAGTGCATGGGTACCGATGATGATCTGACTGTCGCCATTGGCCAGCTTTTCCAGAGCAGATGTTTTTTCTTTAGTGTTCAAACTGCCTTTTAACAAGATTGGCTCAATTCCTAAGGGTGCTAAAATTTGGCGTAATGTCAAATAATGTTGTTCCGCTAAAATTTCTGTCGGAGCCATTAAGGCGCTTTGATAACCGCCTTCAGCCGCTTTGAGTAACGTATATAAAGCGACCATTGTTTTGCCGCTGCCGACATCGCCTTGTACCAAACGATGCATGGCTGTTGGTTTCTCCATATCGCTTTTGATTTCCAAAATGACTTTGCGTTGAGCGTTAGTCAATTTGAAAGGGAGCTGACGAATAAACTGATTAGTCAATCGTTCTGTAGGCTGATGAGCAATGCCTTTAACTGATTTATTCGGCGTTACTCTTTGACTAAGCTCTAAAAGCATCAGTGTAAATTCTTCTATAACTAATCGGTAGCGCGCCATATTTAATTTCGCCCAACTGCTGGGAAAATGTATTTCGGCTATTGCTTCTGATCGCGGTAACAAACGATAACGCTGGCAAAGCGGCTGAGGCAGAAAATCAATAATATCGCCGCCGTACGCTCTCAGAGCCTGTTCAATTGTTTGACGAATCCATTTAGCGCTTAATTTTTCGCTGGCGCGATGTACCGGTACAAGGCGAGCAAATTGACTGATATCATCTGTTTCCGATAAAATTTCGAAATCCGTTACCATCATTTGTTTAGTTGTGCCTGAAAGAATTTTGCCGCTGGCAATCAAACGCTGGTTGAGCGCAAAGCGTTGTTTTAAATATCGCTGATTGAACCACATTAAAACGATTCTTCCTGAATTGTTGGCAAGCGTTACGCGCAGCATATGACGACCGTTTTTGGTAAATCCTTCGTTTATCGCCTCAACGCGTCCTAAAACTGTTTCTAACTGGTCGGAACTTAATTGGCTGATAGGCTTCAAATTAGCGCGATCTTCATAGCGATAAGGGTAGTGGGTCAGCAAATCTTCTACAGTATCAATAGATAATTGGTGCAACTCGGCAGCTTTCTGTTTGCCGATACCTTTAAGTACTGTTACTGGTTGAGTCAATTTATTCATTAGTCATCACCTTTTGCAGCAGGATAATGCCGCAGAAATTTTTATCATTTTTCAAATTTTATTCGTACGCTTATGACAATTTCATTTTAACACTATAATAAAAGATAGTATAGTGACAGGAGATAAAGTTTATAAATTAAAATCATTTCATCAAAACACAGAAGATTTAAGTGCAATATTGCCTATAAATTATGTTGTGGCGCGCTTTTTCGGCGTATCTTAATAAACAGTAAGAATTTACCTGAAAAACAGTGCATTTTGTACATAAAAGCAGTATAATGAGGACGAGGTGAGAAAGTATGGAGCGGGCCTTAAACGTTTTAAAAAAATATTATGGTTATCAGGCATTTAAGCCTATTCAAACAAAAGCTATCGAATCAATTTTAAATGGCCATGATACCTTTGTAATCATGCCGACTGGCGGAGGCAAATCAATTTGTTATCAAGTGCCAGCCTTGATTTTTGACGGTGTTACGTTGGTTATTTCACCGTTAATTTCCTTGATGAAAGATCAGGTGGATAGTTTAGAAACTCTTGGTATTCATGCAGCCTTTATCAATAGCACCCAAAGCTCTGCTGATTATCAAAGCGTCAAAAAACGATTGACTTCTGGTGAAATTAAAATTTTATATGTTGCTCCTGAGAGACTGACAAGTTCTGATTTTTTGTCGCTGATCAATACGTTGACGATTTCTTTTGTAGCTATTGATGAAGCGCATTGCGTTTCTCAATGGGGACATGACTTTCGACCGAGTTACGGACAGATTTGTGGTTTTATTGCTTGTTGTTCTCATCGTCCTGTTGTGGCAGCTTTTACAGCTACAGCTACACAGCAAGTGCGAACTGATATTATCGTTCAATTGCAATTACGTCAGCCGAATATTTATCGTGCTAGTTTTAATCGCGCCAATTTGGAACTGGTTGTCAATAGTGATGCTGATCGCCAAAAATCACTATTATCTTTTATTCGCTCTCGAAAGGACGAAGCTGGTATTATTTATTGTTCAACACGCAAAGAAGTTGAACGTTTGTGGCAATTGCTCAACGATGCTCATATGGGCGCTTTAAAATATCACGGCGGCTTGAGTGATGAAGAACGGCGTGCCAATCAAGAAGCGTTTATTTATGATGAAGCCAATATTATGGTAGCGACTAACGCATTTGGTATGGGAATCAATAAATCCAACGTACGCTATGTTATACATTACAATATTCCCCGCAATATTGAATCTTATTATCAAGAGATTGGACGAGCTGGACGCGATGGTTTAGAAAGTGTTTGCGTATTGCTATTTTCACCCAGTGATATTTTTACCAACAAATTTTTGATTGAGCAGGGCGTAGAAGATGAAGAACGCAAGGCATTAGAATATCAAAAATTGCAAAGTATGATTGATTATGCTTATTCCAAAGATTGTTTGCGGCGGTTTATTTTAAATTATTTCGGCGAAAATTATGAGAAAGATTGTGGTCATTGCAGTAACTGCAATTTTCAAGGCGTTGTTACTGACCAAACCGACACGGCCAAAACGATTTTCGGCTGTATTCACAGTTTGCGGTTTCGTTTGGGCGTTGCTAATTTAGTTGATATGCTTAAAGGCGCTAAAACCAAAAAAATTCGTCAGTTGGATTTGGACGGCAATACTTTTTATGGGACTTTAGCATCAATGAAAAAGGAAGAAATCAGAGATTTGATTTATACTTTGATTTCACATGGTTTTTTGTGTATTGCAGAAGGAGAATATCCGGTGGTAGCTTTGCAGCCTAAAGGCATGGAAGTGCTTATGGGCAATGGACAAGTTTTGCTGAAAACGGCTGTACCGACAACTAAGACAACGGCTGCGCATCAAGAATTACTTGATCGGCTTAAAACATTGCGCTTGGAAATAGCTGTCGCTCAATCTTTGCCGTCCTACATGATTTTCAGTGATGCTACGCTAAAAGATATGAGTCAAAAACAACCGAGAACGTTGGAAGAAATGCTAAGTGTTATTGGCATTGGTGAGCATAAACTAACAATGTATGGCGAACAATTTTTGCAAGTGATTAAGCAATATCATGCAGAGCAAAGCGATGAGCCTATTCATCGTGCTAAATCCGCTATGTCTCATAGAACGAGTAAAACGCCAAAAGCTGGTGATTCCGCTCGAATGACGAAAGAATTGCTCAAAGAAGGTATGACTATCGTCGAAGTTGCCCAAAATAGAGGCGTTGCAGTCGCAACTATTTTGAACCATATTCGACAGCTAGCCGATGAGTATGATTTTAAAGTAAAGTGGGGGGATTTATATAATAAAACCATCGAAAGCGACGTTTTGCAAGCCGTTAAAACAGTAGGCTTAAGCTCTTTGCGAATTATTCGTGAACAATTGCCTGATCCTCATACGGATTATAATCAGATTCAAGTAATTTTGTTAAAAAATCTTCAATTACATCAAAAGGAGTAGTAGAAGGGAGATCACTATGACGTTAATGTGGAAAATCGTTTTATCGATTATAGGTATTGTACTTTGCGGCGGTATGCTGCATTATGCTGCGCACGGCGAAGGATTGACCGCCAACGGCAAAAAGCTGGTGCGTCTTGTTGCTGGCTGTTTATTTGTTATCATTGCTTTAATTGTCATTTTTGAAAAAACAATATAACCAATCAAAAAAGGCTGTTCTGTAACAGCTCTAAATGAAAGCAGACCATCATGTATCATGGGGTCTGCTTTTTTAGACAGGATATATAGTAGTTGCAGATATTGATACTATCTGTTTTTAGAAAACATTATACCAATGAATAGATAGTTTCATCACTGCAAACTCAATGTTGTGCGTTCTTGATATGTGCTTATTGAAAAAATTGTGTCAGTCCGTCAAAAATTCCTTGCGCTATTTTTTGCTGATAAGTGCTATCTGCCAAAAGTGCTTCTTCTTCAGCATTAGATAGATAGCCTGTTTCTACCAGAATAGACGGACATTCTGTATTTCTCAGCACAACATAATTTTGAAAATCTTTGACAACGCAACTGCGTCCAGTGGCGTCAGCGATCCCTTGATTGACCGCCTGTGCTAATTCTTGGCGGCTGTTTTTCTGTGCTGAAGGCGTTAAAAATTGTTGGGCATAATAATAGACTTCGGCGCCTTGTTTAGTAGTATTATTTTCTAATGCATTGCCATGGATGCTAACAAAGGCATCAGCGCCAACTTGATTGGCAATGATAGGGCGATCGGTCAGAGTGACGGTTGTCGGTTCTGCTTCTCTAGTCATCACCACGATAGCGCCTTGCGCTTCCAACAAATGACGCAGTTTATCGCCGACAGCATAGCCTACTTCGCGATCAGTATAGCCTAAAACTAATCCGACAGTGCCGGGATCAACAACGCCATTTTCTTTGATGTTGCCATGACCGGGATCAATAACGATAATTTTGCCGCTTAAACCTTTGCCGCCATTAACATAACGATCGCGAGCTGTAATTGTTAAACGATTATTTTCCAAGCTGGCTGTTACGGTGGCTTTATCTAGGGTATGAACAGTCAAAATTGCTTTATCGCCTGCTTGTGTTCCTTCAATTGCTGTAATGGCACCAGCAGCGCCTAAAGGAGTAAAATCTTTAAGCATTAAATGATCAATCGTAATCACTACTTTATTTTGACTGCTGGCAGTGACAGTAGCAGTGCTTTCTGATGCGACATCAAAAACAGCCGTCGCTATTCGTCCGTCAAAGGTCAAATTACCATTAGTTAATTCATGCCCGTTGCCGCTCGGTGTGAAAGTATCATTTGTTTGACAAGGAGTCACTAACCAACCAGCGATCCAACCAATTTTGTCATCAGCCAATACTTGATACCAATCGCCATTGACAGCTAAAACGTCCAATATATCGCCTATTTCCACTTTAGTTAATATTTCGGAAGAGGTATTTGCATCGGCACGAATATTAACAATATCAGCAGTTACTTGCACTTTAGTGACGGAGGAATCTATTGTTGGTTTCGGATCGTCAGGAGTCACTATTGTACTGGTTGAAACAGAAGCAGGAGGCGCAATCGTTAGTCCTTGTTCATCACTGAATTGATATTTCCAGCCAAATTCATCAACAGCAAAGCGCCAAGTCAGCGGAAAATAAGTAACGTCGCGAAAGACTAAAAGCGGATATTCTTCCGTTTGATTATCAATTTCTTTGCCGGCTATTGTTACTGGAAATTGAGCGATAGTGGCTGTTTGCGTAGGGTTGTTGACTTCTGTTGTTGGATAGCCTTGATAATTATTGCGACTCGTGTCGCGGTCATAATAAACGGATTTGTTGATGGATAATCCGTTTTCGTCATTCCATTCAGAAACTAAGCCTAACAGTTTGGCATCTTCATACGTCATAGGAATATACGTAATATCTTTATATACTAAGAAAGGATACTGACTGTTTTGGTAGTTAATGGCTACGTCATTTAATGTTATGGAAAAACTGGGCAACGCTACAGTTACCGCTTCTGCTCCATGAGCCGTTATTGGCAAAAGCAGCGTTGTCATTGCAGTCAGTAATACAGCAGAAAATCGTTTCATGGTTTATCACCTACCAGTCTATTTTTATGGTTTCGCCTTTCAAGGCTGCTCCTGCCGAATAAGTAACAGGTAGTTTTTCGTCTTCACTGAATCCTATGGTTTGACCATCTTCCAATAAAGCGTCACAGCTAACGACATAATTAGCAATATTATATAGAAAATCATAAACATCTAATAAATCGTGTGCGGAATTCAATACTTCTATTTCTGGTTTGTCAAATTCGGTTAGACCATAAGTATAACCACTAGCGCCTTTTTCACCTTGATACAATCCGATATACACCCACAGTGCCAGCGGCAGTATATCATTTTCTTGCAGAGACAAGGCTTGCTGTATATACATTTCCGGCGGTAATACTAGAGTCTGACTGCCCAAATAAACAGCGAGAGCGCCGACAGTTTTTAGCCAGCAGCTGGCTGCTTTGGTGAACAGTCGCTTCGCAGCCATAGAACCGTCCATAACGGCTAAAACTAAGTGGCTTTGATGACGATTGACGATTTCTTGGGCCTCTGGCCAGAAAAAATTATACTGACAAACGCTTTCCACTTCCCCGTTGGGAATGACACTGGGCATAAAACCACACGCTAACATGATACCATCAATTTCAAAAACTTTTGATTGAGCAGTATTCTCTTTTGCCATCATTTGCGCTGACAAATCAATACTCCAGTCTGCCAGCATAAACTGTCTGAACTGTTCAAAATCACAAGTTTCTTGATCAAATAATATAAATCCTAATGAAATTTTCTTTTCCTTTGTGGTCATTTACTATACCTCATTTCTGAAATGTATTGATGGTTTAGTTCAAAAGATTTTTCTAAACCAAACAGTTTTAATCAATTTTTGTCGCATAATAGTAGAATAAAGTAATTTTCTTCGCCTGACAAGAGTTATTTGTTCAAAAATCAATTTGAATGAAAAATTTTCATCTTCATGATCCAGAAATTAAAAAAAGAATTGTTAATAACGAAAGAACGGCATGATTATAGAAAGTAAATCATACCGTTCTTTCGTCATCAGTTTTTTTTAAAGAAGCGTTTTCATTTCTGAAAGTATTATTTACTGTTATCTTCTTGAGCGTTTACCAAGTATTCCTGCGGTTCGGTCAGACGAACAATACGTACTTCTTCACCAGTTTGTCCATCAACAAAAATAGCAAAATCTTCTTCTACTACACTGCCGCGCACTTCATAAGTTAATATTTCGCGTACACTGTATTCGTCAGGAATTAGCGCCAAACGAATATCGCTGACTGAAAAATTGGGGTTCATACCGCGTCGCACTTCGTCGGCAGAAAGACGAGGAGCGGCGATAGTGCGTTCATAATGATGTGTGATATAGCTGGTTTGATCATAATTCATTACCTCGCCGTTGTCTAAAGCAATTTGTACTTTGACCATATCGGAATAAATATAAGCGCCTTCTTGTACGGGGACGTATGTCAAATCATTAAACATGTCATCGTTTTGCGCATCGACCAATTTCATTGTAGGAAAACCTTGTTCTTGTAAAAATTCTTCTGCTACGCGCAAGGAATCGGCTTCACTTAATGTTGCCGTTCCTAGGTCACGATAGTGATACATTTGTAAAATATGACCGCCTTTTTGGCTAACTTCGACAAAAATTGGTTCGTTGCTGTCATCATGATAAATGCGTACACCATAAACTGGCAGTTTACCGCCTTCGGAAACAAATTCTACACGGCTTTCGATATTTTTTTCATTATTTTTTTGATAACGTGTGTAAAATTCTTCGGCAATCTCAATAGCTTGCATTTGCGTAATCATTTCACCGGCAATTGGTCGGGGTTCTGGCTCAATCTTGCGTACGCCTTCGGCAAAATTAAGTTCTGGAAAAGCATTGACTTGACTTTCTATGCTGCGAAAAGCCGAGACAATACGATTACTATCAGCTGTTGCGTTTTCTTCATTCAATAGAAAGGGTTCAACATCCGAAAAACGAAGATTTTCATTTAAAATCGCCGCTTCAATATCTGATAGTTCTTGTTTTACCACTTTGGAACGTTGGTAAAAATCTTCTAATTGACTAAAATCTTTTTCATCAAGCAATTTACCGCTGAGAATGTTTTGACGGATCAAATAGTAACTGTATTCCGCTACATCGTTCAAAAGTTTATCAGTATTTTCCAGTTCGTTCATTGCCGCTGGTAAAGCGGATAAATCGCCAATAGCGCCATAAGTTTCACGCCACAGATTGGCTAAACCAAGCAATGTTTGTCGATGACTAGTCGTTACTAACATTTGTGCTAGCTGGGCGTTGATATTGTCCATGCCATAGGCTAACTGATGAAAACTGCGCTGATATTGGTTTTCCAATTTAATGGTTAAATTAGTTTCAGTAATTTCTTGTACACTTTCCCAGCGATAAACACCGAAAGATATCCCTGCTATAATTAAAACCGCCAAGGCAATTGCCTGCCATTTTTTCAAAATAATTCCTCCATTTCACTTTAGTTACCAAAAACGTGTTTGCCGATCTGCGTGACAATCTTGCGACTCCAAATCCATTTGCTGGTTGCTGTTTCTGGATTCCAATAATAAAGTGCTCCATAAGTAGGATCCCAGCCGCCTATAGCTGCTTTAGCGGCGTTAATCGCCGATTTATCCGGTTCCAGATAATATTGTCCATCGTTAACAGCGTCAAAAGCGCCGGGCTGAAAACAAACGCCATAAACCGAATCAGGAAATTTTTTATCTTTAACACGATTAAGTATTACTGCGCCTACAGCTACCTTACCAATATACGGCTCTCCTCTAGCTTCACCATGAATCATCTTGGCTAAAACCATGACATCGTTGCTGCTATAAGTTCCTACGCCGCCGATAGCCTCTTCTGGTTCGTTTAATATTACAAGAGAAGAAAACCAAAATCCGACCGAAACCAATATTGCTAGCAAAATTTTGCTTTTCATGAACAAGACTCCTTTATTTGAGAAATTTAATGGTTGTTTCTATTATCTCCAAATCAGCAAGATTTATCATCTGTCGCCAAAAATTGTATATTGATTTGAGAGGCGGCATTGCAAGGTCAGCATAAAGGAATGTTTGAGAAGATGCGTGGGTAAAGAAATTTCGTTTATGAAGACAATCGTATTATTGAAAGTTGGAATCATGGAGGGGTTGAAGTAAAAATATCAAAAGTCTTGTTGTTATGGGGAATAAAGAACGTTTACAATATATTTGCCAGCGTCTTAAAAGTGAAAAAATTTTAGCGTTTTTTGTACAGAAGAAGAAAATGGGCGAATTTTATATGCGAGTGGGAGACCATAATAATAACTGCACATAACCATTTATTATGTAAACTTAAATTGTAATCGCTACATATCCTATTCAAGCAACAATCAATCCCTTAACGTGAAAACAACAATTTCTATAGATGCCCATTATTAGTAGTAAATGAAATTTGAAACTAAATACGATGTACAAACCAGCGTCAAAATAAATATGATTCTGAAGTATACTAATTAGATATTTTTAAATGGAAAGACACGTATGACTAAGCGAGGTAATAATCAAAAAATATATAGGAGAATAGGGGGGACGATGCTTTTTAAAGAGCGTCGAAGTAGTAACTTGAATGTGATGAATACGGAGACGTAGATTTAGTATAATAATGCAAAACCACCCGTTTGACGGGTGGTTTTGTTTTTATTTATTTTCGTAAATTCTGCCAACGATTGTGAATGTCCTGCTTATTTTGCTTCATCAATTCTGTATAACGGTTATCCAAATCCCACATTTCTTCCGCTAAATCGGCAATTGTATTGAGGTCGCTTTCGGATAACGTATAGCCGGCTAACTTATAGGCATATTGTCCATCAAGTTGGTCTAACTGCTGAAGCAATTGTTTTCGCTTTTGCAAAATTTGGTGTGTTTGTGGAATATCGCCTAATACAGCAGTCAGTTGTTTGGTTAAAGCAATGCATTGTCTTAGATAATCTTGCTTTTTTTGAATATATTCTTGAGCAGCAGTTTCTTGTTCGTTCATTACATTTCACCTCAAAATAGATTTTCAAACTTATGATTTCAGTATATAATATAAAAAGGAAAATGAAAAGACGTCAAAAGGATTTTTTAAAGGAGAGAAATTTATGGATACGACAGTACAATTTAAAGCGAGTGACGGCGCTATGATTTGGCAGCGTCGATGGTTGGCTTCTTTACCGAAAGCAATAGTCGTGATTGTGCATGGTATGGCGGAACATAGTGGACGCTATGACCATTTTGCTCAATTTCTGCAAGAAAATCAAATTACTGTTTTAGCTCATGATCAACGCGGTCATGGGCAAAGTGGCGAATACAACCACGATCTCGGTCATCTGCCGCCGAAATTGGGCTGGCATTTGTTGATTGACGATTTAGCCAGAGTGATTTATCAAGTACGACGTCAATTCGATTGTCCCTTATTTTTGCTTGGTCACAGCATGGGTTCTTTTGTTTGTCGCCGTTTTGTGCAACAAAATCAAGGCATGATTGACGGTTTGATTCTATCTGGTACTGGCGGTCATCCCGGAAAAGCCGCTATTGTCGGCAGACAGTTAGCGTTCTTTCTTTCACAAACAGTTAGCGCTAAAAGACCAGCTAAATTGCTGCAGAAAATGACTTTTGCAGCTTTTAATCGTCCGTTTAAACCAGCTCGCACGGAAGTTGACTGGCTGACTCGCGATCAATCGCTAGTAGATAGTTACGTTAATGATCCTTATTGTGGTATGATGTGTACCAATGGATTTTATCACGAATTGTATGATTTGAGTTTGAGTGTCAATCAACCGGAAAACGATCGTTTTGTTTCCAAAGATATGCCTATTTTATTGATATCCGGCGATCATGATCCAGTAGGGGAAATGGCGGTTGGGGTCAAACAAGTTTATCAAAATTATCGCGTTCATGGCATTAATGATGTTACGCTAAATCTTTATACCGGCGGTCGGCATGATATTCTTAATGAAATCAATCGCTGCGAAGTCTATCAAGATGTATTGGAATGGTTGCAAAAGTATCTTGATAAATAAAATAAAGCGTATGTTGCTATGAAAATAAATTTCATAGCAACATACGCTTTTATTATTCATTACTTAATTAACTAAAACGAAATTATTATTACTCATGATCTGGGTGCATAATTTCTTCAGCAATGTTATCAACATACATTTTTTTGATCTTTCTAATTACGCCACCTTGCGCTAATTCTTCGCAATCATCGCAGTCATCACCAATGCAGTAAGTGTCAATGATGTGGTCCTCTTTCGCTTTAATGAATTCATCAAATAAGTTCGTCATGATACATAACTCCTCTCCAAAATGACCATTATTTAAAGTGTTTGATTCTCCAAAAAAGACCCGCCCCGAAGGTCGGGAAAACCGTTCAATGTAGTATTAAACGGAGGGTGACATGAATAAGAAAACATCGTATAGGCGATTTATTTCTCTTAACACTTTAACTATAAAAAATGTCAATTAAAAAGTCAATCAAAAAATCTCAAATTTTTTTCAAGTTGTCGGTTATTAATAGCAGATAAAACCAGCAGTTAAGCCGAATTTATCTGCTAAAAAAATTCATTAAAAATTTTTTATTTTTTTATACAAGTAGCCAGCAACCTACTTTTGGAGTAAGCTGTCAGCTGTTTTCATACTTTTGCCAACGGCATAAACAATATTCCAGATAATCTACTAACCAATACAGCATCATGCCTAGAAGCGCTAGGGCAATAATACCAGCATACATATCAGGATAGTTACGCGTTTCCATGCCTTCCAGAATAAAATAGCCTAAGCCGTCAAAAGAGGCGAAGGTTTCAGCAAAAAACAGAATAGCTACTGCTGTACCCAAAGTTACACGAAGAGAGGTTAAAATTTTGGGCAGGCAGTAAGGGAGAATCAAATGATAATACATTGACATAGGCGTAGCGTTTAACGAACGCATGGACAAAATACTATCATTAGGAATACTTCGCGCTGCGTCGCGAGTAACGACGATAATCTGAAAAAAAATAACCAACGCGATGAGAAAGATTTTCGGTGCGCTGCCCAAACCCAATAAAACCACAATAATAGGCAAAAAAACTACTTTGGGCAAAGGGTAAAGTAAATAGACCAACGGACCCAGAATACGATCAGCCTTTGGCGAGCGTCCCATAAAAAGACCCAGAGGCATTGCCGTCACAAAAGCCAACAAAATGCTTATCACAATCCTTAAAGCGCTAATACGCCAATGGTAAAGCAATTCCTTTTCGCTAAAAGCAATGACGAAAGCCTGAAAAGAAGCTAGTGGTGTCGGCAGAAAAGATTTATTAAGCGCTAAACTGCCTAAATGCCAAAAAACGATCAATAAACCGAAGGCTAAAAAATAGCCTATCATGTTACGTCTCATTTTTATCACCTCGAATCATTTGCCGTAAAGCGCTGCACTGTATATAAAATTGTGGCGTATCACGATAATCTGTGCGGCCGTTATGCTCATTATCTATAAGACTGATTTGTCTTCCACCGAAAACTAAAATTTTCTGTCCTAAAAATACCGCTTCTTCAACGTTATGTGTGACAATAACCAATGCTATTTGCTCATTTTCACATAAGTGCAAAATGATATTTTGCAAATATTCCCGATTGATAGCATCAAGCGCAGAAAACGGCTCGTCCATCAATAAAACTTCCGGTGCTTGCACTAACACACGCCCGATAGCTACTCGTTGTCGCTGACCGCCGGAAAGCTGAGCTGGAAATTTACGTCCTTCATCAGCCAGCCCCAATCGTTCCAAAGTTTCTTTTACCAGCGTACGACGTTGATTTTTGGGTATTTTTTGTAGTTGTAAAGGTAATTCGATATTTTGCGCTACCGTTTTCCAAGCAAAAAGCCCATATTCTTGCAGCATAACGCTGATAGTTTGATGAGGACCGCGCAACGGCTGGTTTTTATAATAAATAGTCCCTCTGGTGGGCTGCAATAATCCTGCCAATAAATGAAGTAGGGTGCTTTTGCCGCAGCCGCTAGGACCAATTACTGCCAAACGTTGGCCACGCTCAATGGATAGTGAAAAATCGGCAAATACTTGCCGATTTTTCTTTTCTATTTGATAAATCAAATCAATATTTTCTACTCGAAATAATTCATTGGACAAAGCGATCATCAACCATTTCCGTATATGTATAGTTTTTTTCAATCAACTGACGACTTACCAGCCAATCGACGATACGCGCAACTTCTTCTTCAGAAGGAATTGTTTTTGGCGAATAAGTAGGCGTTGGATAAGTCTGTGCCAATTCCTGCGGTACATTTGCTACATTTAAGCATAATTCACGATAATTTTCCGGCTGTTCATTGATTAGTGTCATAGCTTCAAAGTAAGCTTTCAACATATTTTCTACTGCTGTAGTTTTATCGTTAATGGCTTGATCCGTTACCGCTACTACTGATTGTGATAAGTTTTCGGCTAACTGAGTATCATCAATGACAACATTAGCACCTTCCATAACGGCATATGCTGCCAATGGGTCGGGAAGAATAGCTGCATCAATATCTTTGCCTTCTAAAAGCATGGTTGTCCGCAGCATTAAATCAGGTATGTTAGCTTGGTTGATATTTTCAGCTGGCAATTGATAAATACGCTCAAATTGTTCCAGTAAGTAATCCATCATCGTGTTGTTGGACGCTGCCACTGTTTTGCCCAATAAATCTTCTGGCGTTAAAATACCACTTTCCGGTGCGGAAACGACCAAAAAACGCCCTTCTTCGGCTTTTGCCCCTAGCGCCATGGCCACCGTTTTAATTTCCGTACCGCTTTTTTTAATCAGTCCTTGTACAGCCATATCGGTCATCAAACCATCCAGTTCGCCGCTTTCTAAAGCAAGAGATTGATCTTTGCCGCTTTTAAATTCAACTAATTCTACTTGAACGTGATACTTTTCAAATAAACCTTCTTCTTGTGCAACATAAAAAGGAATACTGTCGTCAATACGCAAAAGACCGATTTTTAGCGTTTCTTCTGTGGAGCTTTTAGGCTCTCCGTTGCAAGCAGTTAACAGAAACAGAGTTGTAACAAGTAGCAAAATCATTTTTGAGGTTTTTGTAAAGTTCATGATATTCACTCCTATGAATAATAAATTATTTTGTGTCGAATCGTGTATGATCGACTAGATTCCCGCCTATTTTATCATTTCTCTTTTTAAGACGCAATAACTTTCTGAAAGTTATTGAATTAACCAAATAGATAAGCACTGGATAATCCGCCGCAAATAGGGATTGTCATAGTACGTTTATTAGTTTTTATTGGTAGTATTTTAGAGTATGAGTTCTGACGTTTTAGATTTTGAAATAGGAAAAGCAGCATTATTGACGTTTAAAATGGACTATGATAAAATCTGCTTAGCAAAAATGATTTGCTGGGCGATGGGAGGTTATCATGAATCTTTTGTGTTTTGGTCATGAAAAAATAAAGCGGTACTATTGATACACGGAATGGCATCTACAGCGATGCTCTGCTATGAACCGATTTTGAAGCGATTATCAGATTATTATGTGATATTAGCGGAAGTGGACGGACACAGTGAACAAACAGATGAACTGGTTAGCCTTGAGAAAAATTGTGATGAAATAGAAAATTATATTATAAATAACTTATCTGGTCATTTGTATTGTTTGTCGGGGTTTTCCATGGGGCGACAATGGCTGTAGAAATTATAGGAAGAGGGAGAGTCAATGTCACAAAAACCCATTTGGATGCGGCGTTTCTAACAAAAATAGGTTTATTGGCGAAACCTTATGAATATATTTTCTGCAAAGCGATAGAGCGAATACAAAACGGAAAAACAATTCCTAAATTTATGTTAGCTGCTGTAATGGGAAAAGATAATAACAGCATTATTGAAATGCTTTATCCTAATATTACCGCAAGCACTATAAAAAACGCATGTCAATTTATCTATAGATACAGTATTCCTGAAAAAATAAAGAATTACAAGGGAACCGTCTTATTCTGGAGAGGTTCAAATGAATACTACCCCAAAAAGAGTGCCGCTTTACTCAAAAAATATTTGCCTGCTTTGATTGATGTTGAAATTGAAAATATGGGACATGGTCAATATTTACATGAATTTAGCGACGAGTATGCAAGTAAACTGATTGAATATCTACAAAGTTGAATGGGCAGTTATCTATCATAGATAACTGCCCATTTGCCCATTTTTGATGAAAAGCAACATAAATTATTCAGCATGCCAAAAGTCTTTTTCATCAGCGAAAATAATAGTCACTTTATGTTGGAAACGTTGCGTTAAGTAATCACCTAATACTGGCAGAACAAAATGTTCAGTAGCGAAATGTGTGCCGTCAATGACCGCTAAGCCTAATTCTTCCGCTAATTGTCCGTCATGATAGCTCAAATCACCAGTAAGCAGAACATCAGCGCCTTGTTCGTGAGCTAAATTGATATAACTAGCGCCGCTACCGCCTAAAATCGCTACTCGTTGAATTATTTTTTGTCGCTCACCGCAATATCGTATACTGTCCAGTTGCAAGATTTTTTTTACTTGCTGCATAAATTCCGTCAAAGTCAGCTTTTCTGATAAGTCGCCGATAACGCCTATTCCTGCCCGTTCCGGCTGATTTTTTAGCGGATAAAGATCGTATGCTACTTCTTCATACGGATGAGCGGCATGCATCTGTGTCAACACATCGGTCAAATTTTCGCTGGGTACAATCGTTTCCAAACGATATTCCTGAGCGCGTTCTAGTCGATTGACTTCGCCCAAAAAAGGTTTGGCTTCAGCTAAAGGCAAAAAAGTTCCTGTTCCGGCACTTTGAAAGGTACAATGACTGTATTTGCCGATAAAACCAGCGCCGCTGGTACAAATAGCTTCACGTACTTTTTCTTCATAACCGACAGGGACATAAACCGCTAATTTATAATAGCAATCGGCATGGCTGAAAGACAGGGGTTTTACGGATTGTAAGGATATAGCTTCAGCTAAGGTTTGATTGACTAGCACCGTATCCAAATTGGTATGGGCAGCATAGTAGCTGATTTGATGTGTCAAAAGTTGGCGTGCCGAGCGTCCCGCTGCCGTACGGCTATTGATGGTTTTTAACGGTTTAAAAATCAATGGATGGTGCGTAAGCAGAAAATCAACTTTTTTTTCTACTGCTTGCGCAATCACTTTTTCCGATGGCGTTAACGCCAGCATAATTTTTTCGACCATTTGGCGGTCGCTCTCAATCTGCAAGCCTACATTGTCCCATTCTTCCGCATATCTTAGCGGTGCTAATTCTTCTAAAGCTGCTACAATTTGTTGACAGAAAACTGACATGTTATCACCTCATTGATTGTTTGCCACTTGTTAAGCAATTGTGTTTTTTTGTACAGCGCATCTGCACTGTCAGCCGCTGCTAATTTGGTTAAAATCGCGTCATCTCTCTTTTTTTCTTTCTGCAAATATTCTATCAGCAAAGGATGACGTTTTTGCAGAAGTAGAGGACCAATAAAAAATTCTGCAACATTTAAAGGCACCGTTTGCCCTTGCTCCAAAACGATGATTTCATAATAATGATTATCTTCTTTGAGTAATTCTTCCGCTATAATCTGCCAGCCGTGGTCGTACGCCCAATGACGCAAACGATAGGCTGCTACGTTAGGTTGCAAAATTAACCGTTTTAGTGAACGGCATACAGTTGGTTCGCTACTCAAAATTTCAGCGATTAGACCTCCACCCATGCCGGAAATCGTTACTGTATCTACCTCATCAGGTGACAAAACCGATAAACCATTACCCAGTCTGGTTTCAATTTTTTCACTTAAGCCTTGTTCGGCAATGGTTCTTTGCGCTACCTGTAAAGGAAGTGGATTCATATCAGCAGCAATAACTTTTACAGCAAGATGATGCTGAATTAAATAACAAGGTAAATAGCCATGGTCAGTACCAATGTCTGCTACTGTAGATTGCGCTGTGACCATTTGGGCAATAGTTTCCAAACGTTTTGATATTTTCACTGTTTCAACTCCTTGCGAAAAATTTCGTTTAATAAAAATCAGATAATGCTAAAGAAAACTTTTGCTTCAAAATGAAATGTTTGCTAATGCAACAAGAACTGGCGATATAATGGCGAATATATGCATCACTGAGTTTCATGCATATATTGGACGATATATCGATTGTTGCTGCGCAATGACACTAAAAAATTTTTCAGCGTTATGCTGAAAAATTATGTTGTATTGTGAACAAACGCTTTTTATTCTTTTTTATCATAATCGATATTGCTTGTCAAACGTTTCTTGCAGAATATTATTGATGATGGTTCGTAGTTTGTATTCATTTTAGTTTTATACATCAGCAACATGAAAAATTATATTTTGCAAAAATTTTTCAGCAATCAAACTTGTGATTGGCTGATCATTGTCCGATTTATTAAAATCATTATCTCTTATACCGTTGGCATAGTTAATATTAAACGCTATCACAAAAACAGCATAAAGACAAATACTTTTCAAGCCGCTTTACCGTAGTAATGGACAGTTTATTTTTATCCTTTAAGTAGTAAAGGATAAATCTTATCATGATATGTGAGGCGCATTAACGAGCATTTTTGCTCTGCGAAACTCGCAAGTATCCTATTTGTGCTATTTATTCACTTCCTTAAAATAGTGCAAAAGTCGGATTAAAAGCTCTCTTATTTCGGCGTTAATGAGGACTTGACAAAAAGACAACACGATGTTATATTATTAAATAATAACATCGTGTTATACAATAAGGAGGCGAAAATATGATACAGCAATTATCCGATGCTGAACTTGAAATTATGAAAATCGTATGGGGCAATTCAGAGAAAGTAACGTTATTTTCTTATATTATGGACGAATTGGCGGCTAGGGGTAAGCCATGTCAAAAAAATACTTTGATTGTTCTCTTGTCGCGGCTGATGAATAAGGGGTTTTTGAGTGCCAAGAAAATCGGACGTCGCAACGAATATACGATGCTCGTTTCAGAAACAGAATACCAAACAACACAGACGAAAAATTTTCTGAATAAAATCTATGAAGGAAGTGCAAAAGGACTGGTTTCCAATCTGATTATGGGCGATCTGCTGACAGAAGAAGAATACGAGGAATTGAAAAATCTGTTGGAGAAAGGAAAAAAATCACAATGAACGCGGTTTTGAAAATCTTCCTGTCTATGTCTTTTTCCAGCGGGCTGCTTATTCTGGCGCTGCTTTTGGGAAAACGATTTTTAAAAGATAAAATCAGCCGACAGTGGCAGTATTATATTTGGCTGGTTGTTGTTTTGCGATTGTTGCTCCCGTTCGAGACAGAAGTAAACCTATTGGGAAAAACCTATCAAACTGTCGCTCAGACAATTACTCACACTGTTCCGCAGCAACCTGCGCTAGAAACTTTAGGAACTATTCTTGCGCCTGTTACCGATTTGGAGCAGAATAATGAAATTTTGAACCCTCCAGTAGAAAATTTGACAACCGTTCATCTGCTGCAAGAGATTTGGGTGTTGTTAACCAATCACGTTTGGCTGATTTGGCTTGTAGTTGCATTGGGGCTGCTGATGCGAAAAGTAACAATTTATCAAGGATTTATACGATATCTTAAGGCTGGATTGATCCCGATTTCCGATCTTGAGATTTTAGACCTACTTTCCATCACCGCAAAACAGGTAGGTATGCAAAAACCGGTAGAGTTATGTGTCAATCCATTGATTTCTTCACCGCTACTGATTGGTTTTTTCCATTCGTGTATTGTGCTGCCAAGCGCGGATGTTTCCGAAAAAGATTTACAGTATATAGTTCTGCATGAATTGACGCACTACAAGCGAGGGGATATATTCTATAAATGGCTGGTACAGATTACGGTCTGTCTGCATTGGTTTAATCCGCTTGTGTATCTTATGAGCCGTGAAATTACCAAGGCGTGCGAATTTTCCTGTGATGAAGCGGTTCTTACGAAAATAGGAACTGATAATGCGCAAGACTATGGCAAAACTTTGCTCGATACTATGGCGGCAATTGGGAAATACAAAGAAAATCTCGGAGCTGTCACTTTAAGCGAAAATAAACAATTGTTGAAAGAAAGGTTAGGTGCTATTATGAATTTTAAAAAGAAATCAACGACAATGCGGCTTTTGACAGTCGTACTGACGCTATGCGTAATATTTGGAGCGATTTTTGTCGGTGTTTATCCCGTCGCTGCAGCAACTAATGATACAACAGCTGCGCCATCATCAGTTATGAGTAAAAACCATACGCAGGAAAACATACGGACAAACCGTCAAGATTATGCTTCGCAAGCGGAGCAGTATTATAAGGCTGGCAGCCTACCGTTGTTTCAAATCGTCTTTTCTCATCTGAACGAGGAAGCACAAGAACAATGGCTTAAAACAATCTATGCTGATGGCGACTTTGCATTCTTTTCTGTCGCTGTACGCGGGCTTGACACAAATTCTTCTCTGTTTGTCGAACTCGCTGAAAAAGCATATGCCGATGAAGAAATCGCATTTTTCTCCATTTTAACAGATTGTATGAATGAAGTGGAACTGGAATTTTGGCTGGATCGGGCATTGGAAGATGGAAAATGGAATTTCCAATCCATGCTGTTTAACAAATTGGATAAGAATCATGAATTTGATGAACTAAAAGATGAAAAGGACAAAGAATGGGCTGCAGCGCAAAAGACAGAATATCAAGCTGTAGGCATTACAATGAACGGCAAGGATTATTATTATCAAGGGCAGTTGGTCAATATTTTTCTGGACATTCACGCCAATAAATCCTTTTACACACTGAACATGAACCCAGTGGGAATCATCAATATTAAAATCACCCGTGATGCGGATAACAAAATTACAGACGTTATCTATATGACTGAGTCAGAAGTAATGGAGCTACTGAAAGATATGAGCAATGACGATTGGCAGAAATCTGTTGAAGACAAAATTTCTCATTCTCAAATCATTCCCGTTAATTTAGAAACGGTAGTGGATGGAGAAATCGTTTGGCTGGGCGAATACACCCTATCCGATGGAGATAGAATTTGGTATGATGTTTTAGCGGAAATGGGAAATGGATTGCAAGTTGGTTTGGTTAAACATGAAGATATTCATTTGAACACGATCTATTATTGTGTAAAGAATTTACGTCAGCAAGATGAAGCGTTGAAATGTACTGCAAATTTTACTTTTAAGCCTCCAGTGGAATCTGGAACCTATAAACTGTTTCTTCGGGCAACAGACGGCACATTGGAAAATGTAAGAGGGAGCATTTCTATCGGATTTGTGACAAAGGCCGCCTGATTTTCACAACTACCAGAACAACGGCATAATAAAAACCCTTATTTCAGCGCTGATATCTATATGACCAAACAAAAAGCGGTAGTTTTGAAATAATAAATTTCAAGCCACCGCTTTTTTTGTTCTGAAAATCTATTTTGTGCATAAATATATAGGGACAAGGAGGCGAAAAGATGACGGTTATTAAATTTGCTGACAAGCCTCAGCAAAAAATACGACCTACCAAACTGCCGAAATGTCCCTTAAATCAAATCGTTAATGATTTTTTTCCTTTAGAATTTCAATCGCTGTTTTTGACACAAGTTCAGCTAGAGGAAGCTGCAGAAATTCGAATTCGCTTGTATCGGCCGTTAATGATACTTTATCGTTCGGGTAAGGAGCAAGTATTAAACGTCATTTGCCAAAGAGAACAATTAAATTATATCATCGAACGGTTGAATCAAAGTTCCGTTTATGCTTGGGAAGAAGAATATCGGCGAGGCTATATCACCATTACTGGCGGTCATCGCGTCGGACTCAGCGGCAAAGCTTTATTGGAAGGCGGCAATATCCGAACGATGAAAAATATTTCCAGCTTAAATTTTCGTATCGCTCATCAAGTCCTTGGGGCGGCTGACAGGATAATGCCTTACCTTAATGAAAAGCATCGTTTATGTAATACGCTTATTGCTGCTCCGCCTGGCTGCGGCAAAACGACATTACTTCGCGATATAGTGCGCCAATTAAGCGACGGACTTTATGCACCTCTAGGCAGTATGACCGTAGGTTTGGTTGACGAACGCTCGGAAATCGCTGGTTCTGTTGATGGCGAAGCCCAGCTCGAGGTGGGGATACGCACAGATATTCTTGATGGTTGTCCCAAATCGGAAGGCATGGTAATGATGATTCGCTCCATGTCGCCGCAAGTTATCGTCACTGATGAAATTGGTACCAAAGAGGATATTAACGCCATTTCAATGGCGTTAAGCGCTGGCGTTAAGGTTATTGCCACTATTCATGGCAGTTGTTGGCGAGAACTGTGTAATCGACCGTTTTTGCGTCCATTGTTGGACAGCCATTCTTTTGAACGTATTATTTTTTTAACTAACAAAGAAAGAATCGGTCGTTTAGAACTGGTCATGGCTAGTGACGGCAATGATTATACGGTGATGGAAAAATGTTGAAAATAGTTGGAGCTGTCGCTATTATCGTCGCTTTCAGTGCTATCGGTTTTTTGGTGGCGCATCATTATACTTTGCGTGCGCAACAGTTGCAAATGCTGCAAAGCGCTTTTGGACTACTGGAGACGGAAATTTGCTATGGCTTGACGCCGCTGCCAAAAGCATTTGACCGTATTGGTAAACGAACAGCAGAGCCATTAAGTTCTTTACTGATAAATGTTGGTGAAGATTTATTGTTCCATCGGCTGACTCTAACAGAAGCATGGCGCCATTTTTTGCAATCATTAGGACGCGTATCAGCGCTCAAAAAAAATGATCTAGATTGTCTATGGTACTTTGGTCAAGGTTTAGGTGAAGGCGATTTAGCGGAAGAAAAGAAAAAATTTCGTTTGTTGTCGCAGCAGCTACAAGAACAATATCAAGAAGCCATACAAGAACGGGACAAAAACCAGCGCATTTGGCAGTATTTAGGTATTACTTTAGGAATTGCCGCTGTACTCATTTTGATTTGAAGGGGCTGAAAGCAGAAATGGATATTAGTATTGTGTTCAAAATTGCTGGCATTGGCATTTTGATAGCGGTGTTAAACAGCGTATTAAAATCTTTTGGCAAAGATGATCTGGCCAGTTTAGCGACGTTAGCGGGATTAGCAGTAGTACTCTTCATGGTCATTGACCTGCTCTCTGAATTATTCGATTATGTACGCACTGTTTTTGCGCTGTATTAACGGAAAAGATGTGGGCAAGATGGAAATCTTTCAAATTGTAGGCTTAGGCTTGGCAACAGTCATCATGCTGATGGTTTTAAATGAGCAAAAAAGCGTATTTGGTATTTATTTGGTAATCGCTTTCGGCGTAATAATTTTTGTATTGATGATGGACAAAATTTCAGCAATTTTGGCAGTTTTTCGCGAATTAGCTAATAAAGCAGAAGTCAATTTAATTTACGTTACTACGATATTCAAAGTAGTGGGGATTGCTTATTTGACCGAATTTTCGGCAGAAATTTGTCGAGATGCCGGCAGCTCTGCCATTGCTGCCAAAATAGAATTAGCAGGCAAAATTATCATTATTACGCTAGCGATTCCTATTTTGGTTTCTATTTTAGAAGCGATTCTACAGTTGATCCCCTAGAGGTGAGCTGATGAAACAAAAAATAGTCTTATGCTTTCTTATTGGGTTTAGTTTGTTTCCACATATAGTATGGGCTGATGACGAAACAACTGCTCAAGAAGCAACAGAGCAATTGAAACTTTTGGATACGAAAGATATTGAAGCGCTTTTGGTAGAAATCGATGCCGAGCTAGAGCAATATTTGCCTTCAGGAACATTGAGCAATTTTGTCGAACGTTTTATCAAAGGAGAGATCACTCTTGATTTTGAAACTTTTACTAACGGCATAATGCAAATTTTTCGCCGCGAATTGGCATATAACGTCACTATTGTGGGCAAATTGATTTTTTTGGTCATTATGAGCGCCGTTTTGGGCAATTTAGGACGCAGTTTTACTCACGATACTGTTGGCAAACTAGCTAATTTAGTCGTAATGTCAATGATTTTGTTGCTCATTGTCCATTCGGTACAATTGGTAATTGATTTGGGTCAAAGCGCTATAGAACGTATGGTACGGTTTATGCAGCTTTTAATGCCAATACAGTTTGTTTTGATGGCTTCTTTAGGCAACGGCGCTGCTGTTAGCGCTTTGCAACCATCATTATATATCGGCGTTAATCTGATGGGCAATTTATTTCGGTATTTGGTTTTTCCGCTAATTTATTTTGAAGTCGTGCTTAAAATTGCCAACAATCTTTCGGTAGAATTTAGTATGGATAAGCTCGCCAGTCTATTTCGACAGATTATTTTAGCGGCGATTAGCGTTAGCAGCAGTCTTTTTTTGGCACTCATTAGTATTCAGGGATTTGGCAGTGCTGTGATCGACGGTATGGGCGTTAGAACGGTAAAGTATGTAGCCGGTGCTTTTATCCCAGTGGTCGGCAATATGCTATCCGATATTTATGAAACGGTTATCAGCGGCTCATTATTGATTAAAAACGCTTTTGGTATTTTAGGGTTGTTGGTCATTATTTTGCTCACGCTTTTACCTGCGGTGAAAATCTTCATCATCTATTTGTTGTATAAATTTACTGGCGCTATGGTGCAGCCTTTGGGCGAAAAGCAAGCGACCGCTATGATTAGTGATATTGGCGACAGTTTCCTATTGATTTTTGCAGCAGTAGCGTTTGTTGCCGTAACGTTCTTTTTTACCATTGTTATTTTGACTACAACGGCTAATATAACGCTAATGATGCGCTAAGGAAGGGAGAATGTCATGGACAAGATAGCGTTTTTAGTAGCTAATGTCGTTTTCATTATCATTTTAACGACGGTCATGGATTTGCTTCTGCCTCACAGCCGTATGCGGCCTTATCTAAAACTGGTTATGGGGCTATTTATTATTTTAAGTATTATGGAGCCTATCACAGCAGTGATTAACAGCAGCGATTTTCTATCAGGCTGGATAATGGTACCGCAAGCGACAGCCGAAAACAACACGCTTATGGCACAGAGCGAACAATACAGCGCTCGTTTAACGCAAGAAATGTTAACGCAATACGAGCAAAAAATCAATCAGCAAATGAACGCTTTGCTCATTTTACTTGATGGTATCGCCAACAGCCGCGCTGAAGTTACTCTTGATCGGCAAAACGGCACTATTGAAGCAGTAGCGCTCTATCTTGAACCAGTAGAAACAGCCGACCAGCATCTTGCGCAAAAAGCCGTTTCCTTAATTAGTACTTATTTTGATTTGCCCCAAGAAAAAATCAGTGCCTATTTTTCCGTAGGAGGTGAGAGTAATGAGTGATGACCAATCGTTGCAAGGCAGTATCATTATCAATCAAGAACAGAAAAAATATATTATTTTTTTGTTATTGTTAGCTTTTATCGGCGTAGCGTCTATGATTCTTGGTAATCGCGAACCTAAGCAAGCGGTTGATGATTCGCCATCGCTCATACCAGAAACTTCAATCAGCACACAATCAGAGCTGATCACCGATGAAGAACGGCTGGCAGCTGATTTGACTGAAGCGTTAGAAGCAGTTAAAGGTGTGGGCAAAGTAGTGGTCAAAGTAACATTAGCAACGACTACTGAAACTGAATACGCTCAAGAAAATCAGATGAATCAAACTACTATCAGCGAAACTAATCAAAATGGCAGTACCAAAAGTACTGACGAAACTCGTCAAGAAGTCAAACTGGTGATGAAAAATCAAAATCAAGGTAGTAATGAACCTGTTATCATTAAGCAAAACCGTCCACAGGTTGTTGGCGTTGTTGTCGTCGCCGAAGGGGCTGATGATTTGATAATTAAGTCTCAAATTGCCAACGCTGTACAAGTACTTTTGGACGTACCGCCTCACAAAGTGACTGTTTTGCCGAAAGCAAAGGAGGAATAGGGAGTGATTATTATGTTCAAAAGACAGAACGTCAAAGTAATGATTGTTCTAGTCATATTGGCGGCGATGGTATGGGCGATCAGCAACGGCTTTCAAAGTACACATGAAACGTTACAACAAGAAGCGCAGATGGTTTTGGCAGAAAATCAAATTCCCAAAGCTAAAAATAGAAGCGTTAAGCAGCCTTTAGCTCAACCTATTATCATCAACCAAACGACGCCGACAGTTGCTGAAAACATTTCTCAGGAATCTAACGAAATGACCGAAAATATTGCCAGCGTACTTAGTTTGCGTATGGAACGCAATCAGCAACATAGTCAACAGCAGGAAATGCTGGAAAATATTATTGCTAATGATAAAATATCCGCAGAAGCTAAAACAGAAGCAGAACGACGCTTGCTGACATTGGCAGAAACATCAGCTATGGAATTGCAGGCTGAAACTTTATTGCAAACTAAAGGATACCAAAATATTATTGTTATGATTGACTTTGATAATGCAACAGTTTATACTACAGACAATTTAAATGACAGCGATTACGCTAAAATCGGCGATTTAGTTCATAAAAGCACCAATTTTACGTTAGAACAAATCGTGATTATTCCAAAGTAATTTGCATTTTGACTAAAACCTGATATACTAGAAGCAGAAAATCATCTTATCTCAAGGAGGCTGTTATGGAAGAAACAACAGAAAAAAAAGAAGATTATGGAACGATCAAAATTGCTGACGGCGTCATTGCCGCCATTGCTGGTATCGCCGCCATGGAACCCGAAGGCGTCGCTGGTATGGCTGGCAGCGTAACGTCTAATTTTTCTGAAATGCTGGGCAAGAAAAATTTAGCCAAAGGCGTTAAAGTCGATGTTAATCAAAAAGATGTGGCTATTGAACTGTATTTGATGGTAAAATTTGGCGTTAAAATTCCCGCTTTGGCACATGAAATTCAAAACAGTGTCAAAAACGCCATTGAGAATATGACTGGCTTAAAAGTGCGTGAAGTCAACGTTCATGTGCAAGGGGTAACTTTTGGTGTTTGGGAAGAAAATACGAAAGATGAGAACAGCGATAGTAGAGGAAGGTAAAAAAATTTGTCCAAATGAAGCTAATAAAAAACCGCTGAAGGTAAATGATATGCCTTCAGCGGTTTTTTATTAACTTTGTTTATTGGTTCAGTCGTTCGACAGCTTCTTGGGTATCTTTTTTGGTTGGTTTAGTGTAGCGAGCGGTAGTATTGATGTTTTCATGTCCTAGAATTTCCTTTAAAACCGATAGCGTTTCGCCGTTTTGCACCATATCATGACCAAACTGGTGGCGCAAAAGGTGGGGATGCATTTTTTGACCGCCAATATCAACTTTGGCAGCATATTTGTTTAAAATAGTATTGATGGCTTTGCGTTGCAGCGGACCGCGTTGACCTTGCAATAATTTATTATTGTTTACTTTTGGGCGAACTTCAAGATAGTTGCGAACAGAGGCTCTGGCAACAGCATTTAAAGGAACTTCACGATATTTGTTTCCTTTGCCGCTGCGTACAATCAACGTTCCGCTGCGCTCGCCAATGACAAAATCATCAAGTTCAATAGCGCATAATTCCGAAACGCGGATTCCTGTATTATAAAGCAATTCATAAATACAAATGTCCCGCATACTACCGCCAGCGTAGACGGCGCGGCGAAAACGCTTGAGATGAAGACCCTCTAATACTTCCGGCGCATTTTCCAAAGGATTCTGTACTTTAAAAGCAGGAATTTCATCACAAGGATTTTTCGTCATATAGCCTTGAATAATAAGAAATTGGCAGTAATTGCGCAAAACAACCAAATTTTTGGAAATAGTAGCTGGTTTGTATTTTTTGATATTCAGCAAATAATTTTGATAGTCTTTAATATCAACTGATAAAATATGATCATAGTCAAATTGTCCATAACTTTCAACCATAAATTGCGCAAAATTTCCCAAAGTGTACAAATAAGAATTAACAGAGTTTTCACTTAAACCATTAGTAGTTAAAAAATTTCTGTAGTCTTGAAGTTTCAAATGCCAGTTATCATTCATTATCAATCACCTCAAAAATGAAAATAGAAGGGGGTAGTGCTCGGAAATTCTTGATTAAAGGACAAAACAACAATAATTATCAAACGCAAATTATTTAATATTTGTTCTTAAAAATAACTTACTGTCAAAAGAGTAATGAGTAAACGACGCAAAAATTTAAGAAAAAAATAGCAAAATAATTATGTCGCCAGTTTTTTTGCCGTTAAATAATCTGCTTTCTAAGGGTATTATAACATAAAAAATCAATTCTGACGACATAATTATTATTATGTCACAACATTTTGTCGCTAGTGAAAAATAGCAGCAAAACACGAACATATATTTCTAGTTTACGGTCAAAAATAGGCGATGAAATGCAAATTTTGATTTTAAGCGAATAAAAATAGCTATTGAATATAAATAGTCGTTTCATATAAATATCAGACGTTAAAATCAAAATTTGAAAGTCGTTTTTTAGGTGTCGAATCCATGTAGAGAATACACGTTCTTGTTATTGCCGAATAAATTCATTTTCTAAAACCTCAATGAAGGCTTCGATCAAATCTTTTTGCGGATTATCGTTATGATAAAGATAATAAATTTTTGCTTTGAAATTGTTGGCAACTTTTATGGCTTTTATCCGCACATTATGAGAAAAAGATTGCAGGATAGAGGCATTCACAGGAAAAGCAATAACATTATTTTGTACAATATAATCTTGCAAGAGTTGAAAATCATTTGTAGCAAAAACGATTTGAAATGAAGATAGATCATTGAGCATATCGTTAAGGTTGATTGAATGATTACAGCTCAAAGCAGCTAATGGATAATTAACGAGCTCACGAATAGAAATGCTATTTTTATTGGCTAAAGGGGAATTGGCAGGTACTAAAGCATAAAAATCTTCGGTAGCTAAACAACGATATTTCAGTTTAGCACCATGTTCCTGCCAATATTTGTTTTGATCAACGATTGTAATGGCGATATCACATTTTTGTGTGCTAACCAAGTCCAATAACTCATATACCCCATGCTCAATCACTGATAAAGTAACATTAGGATATTTATTTTTAAAGAAAGGCAAAACGTTTTCCAAATAGCCGTGAATAATTCCTGTAGAAACAGAAATTTTCAAATTTCCTTGTAAAGCGTTATTAACATTAAACGATTCGCGATGGGATATTTCTTGTATACGTTCAAATTGACTGACAATCTGCAAAGCAATATCATAAATTTCTTGTCCTAAATCGGTCAATGTCACGCTATTTTTTTGACGATTTAATAAAGTTATTGATAATTCTTCTTCTAATTTTTTGATTGATTCACTAATGGTTGGCTGACTGATAAAGAGATTTTGCGCTGCTATTGTAAAAGAATGGGTTTTGGCGATTTCTATCAGATGATATAGTTGTTCTATTCGCATATTGACAGCTCCTCGTTTTTGTAAATGATCAACAAAAAATAATCTTTGATAAGTATATCATTTTTCCGATTAGAAGTAAAATCATTGTATTTGCCTATAATAAAATGATTTTTAATTGTCAATAGCAATTTATCAGCAAGTTTTTTTATTTATTATTTTGGTAAATTCTTTGTAGTATATCCTGTTTCATAGATAGCGACGATATATATCAGACTAACTATTATTGTCATATATTTTACTTTGATATATTTTATAATTATAATAAGGATGTAAAAAATGTTGGCCAACATAAAAATCTTGATACTGAAGGAGTGCTTTGCATGAAAAAACCATTGTCTGAAAAAATTTTGGTGCTCGGTATTGATGGCATGGATCCAAGATTGACGCGCAAATATGTTGATCAAGGTCTTATGCCTAATACCAAAAAAATTATTGAATGCGGTTCTGCCAGAGAAGATTTGGTATTATTGGGTGGACAGCCTACTGTTACGCCGCCGATGTGGACGACATTAGCTACAGGATGTTATCCAATGGTTCATAACGTTACCTGTTTTAGTCGTCAGTCACCGACTGATTTAGACGTTTTAGAATATAATCTTGATTCCAGAAATTGTACAGCGGAACCATTATGGAACGTTACCGCTGAAGCTGGATTAAAAACATTGGTATGGCATTGGCCCGGTAGTTCTTGGCCACCAACTTCCGAAAGTGAGAATTTGCATGTCGTAGATGGCACTCAACCGGGAGTCGTCAATATGGGGGTTGGACAAGTAGAACCCGAATTCATTGTTGTAGCTGATAAACGAAATGAAAGTGTAAAATTTCAGGAAAAAGCTGCTACTGCTGGCAAAGTTCCTTGTGTTATTACCGATTTACAAATCGGCGATAATGCCACAAGTATGAGTGAGATGATGACAAGTGGAAATGATATTCATAATATCATTCTGTCAGAAGATGATGATGGCGTTGATTTAACGAAGGCTCCTTTTGATATTGTTTTATCTCCCGTTAAACCTGCTCAAGGCTGGGCTAATGCGCCTGTAGATGCGCTTGAATTTACTATCCTTCTTTCCAAAGGATTAGTTCATCGATCGGCTTTAATCTTAAAAAATGAACAAAATGTCTACGATCATATTGCAATTTATAAATCAAAAAAAGCATCTGATCCTATTGCCACATTAGCTAAAGATACTTTTAGTGAAGCAATTGTTGACGAAGCTATAAAAAATGATCAGCACTACACGGTCGCACGTTGGATGCGTATTTTAGAACTTGATGAAGACGGTGGGCATTTGAAAATGTGGATTTCAGCAGCCATGGATATTCGCAATGATTCTGTATGGCATCCCAAAAGTTTGTATCAAGAAATCATTGATGTTGCTGGTTATACTCCTCCAGAATCTAATCTTGGCGGTGCAGATAAACAATTAGTTATGGATTGTATGCATGAGTGTTGGGAAGTCGCTGCTAAATGGCAGGCGAAAGCATTGAATTATTTGATTGAAGAAAAAAATTATGACGTTATATTTTCGCATTTTCATAATATTGACGCTCATGGACATATGATTTGGCGATTCTTGAAAGATAAAGGCGATGCAATATTACCTCATGAAGAATATTTAACGATGGCTGAAGCGGTTTATACCCAGACGGATCGATATATTGGACAATTTGTTCATCTGTTGGATAAAGATTGGACAATTTTGATCGTTTCTGATCACGCACAAGTTTCCTCAGAACATGATCGCCCGTTAATTTGCAGCGGTGGTGGAACAAGTATTCCAATCATGCAGGAGCTAGGCTTCACCTATGTGAAACAAGATGAAAACGGAAATCCTATGAAAGAGATAGATTGGTCCCGCACACGCGCCATCAATAATAGGGCTTGCCATATTTACATTAACCTAAAAGGAAGAGATAAATATGGGATTGTTGAACCAGAAGATAAATACAAATTGGAAGATGAAATTATCACTGCTTTATATACTTATAAGCATCCTAAAACTGGAGATAGAGTCATTTCTCTTGCTTTGCGCAACAAAGACGCTGTCTTAATTGGTCTAGGGGGTGATTACCCACAATGCGGAGATATTATTTTCTTTACTGCGGAAGGCTATAACGGTGATCACTGCGATTCTCTATCAACCACATTAGGATTTGAAGATACTTCTGTATCGCCAATTTTTATTGCCGCCGGAAAAGGAATTAAACAAAATTACGTGACTAAACGTTGGATTAGAGAAGTTGATGTTACACCTACTGTAGCTGTTTTAGCTGGTGTTCGTATGCCAAAACAATGTGAAGGAGCACCAGTTTATCAAATTCTGGCGGAAGAATACTAAATCGAACAGAGCATAAATTAGTCGGTATTTTGGCTGATTTGTGCTAAAAATTAAGAAAGTGGGGGAAATTTATGGTCGCATTGAAAAATAATCACTCACTGCTAATCAAATGGTTTATTACGATTGTAGTGCCCTTATTGTTATTACTCATTCCTCTAAATGAAACCTATACAGCTTTAATGCGTTCATACCTTATTGTAACATTATTTGTCATCTTTTTATTTGCTTTTGAAACGCTACCAATGTTAATCAGCGCCTTACTTTTGCCAGCTCTATATGTTGTACTTAATATAGTTCCTTTTGCGATTGCTTATTCTCCTTGGACTCAAACGACAATACCTATGGTATTGGGAGGATTTCTGATCGCCAATATTTGCTCCGAATGCGGCATACTTAATCGCATTTCTTTGTGGATTGTCAGTCGTTGCAAAGGTTCTTTTATCAAAATTGCTTTGGGCATTTTCTTGGCTAATTGGTTGATTTGTTTATTGACTTTCGGCAATGGCTCAACAGTAGGAATCGTCTTTAGCTATGCACTATGTCAAGCCATGCATTACGGACGAACGAAAGAAGGGGCTATTATTATGTCAGCCTCTATTATGGGGAGCGCTTTATGCAATCATATGGTTTATAATCCTTTAGCAATGGGTATCGCTTTACCAGCTGCTCAGACCGTAGCGCCAAATTTATCTATTACAATGGTTGATTTGTTCGTCGCTTTTTGGCCGCTCGCAGTTTTTTCTGTATTGATGATATTGATTTATGGTAAAATGTACAAAATACCTATGAGCGCACAAGTAGAAGGGGGAGAGAGCTATATAAAAAATGAGTTAGCTGGGTTAGGCGCTATGTCAAATCAAGAAAAGAAAGCTATGTTGCTTTTGATCATTATTCTATTATATATGCTTTTTCAGCCGTTGCACCACTTAGGCATGGAATATGCTTTTATGATTATGCCGCTTGTTGCCTTTTTCCCGGGTATTGGTTTAGGTTCTAGTGAATGTATTAAAAAAATACCTTTTGACATGCTTTTCTTTGTTGCTGCTTGTGCTAGCATTGGTACAGTTGGTATGCAAATTGGGCTAGGTGCTCTAGTATCAACATTATTGATTCCAGCAGTTGCTACATTTGGTAATAGTTTCTTTCTTATTGGTGTGTTCTTCATGTGTTTATTGGCAAATTTTTTAATGACGCCAATCGCAATGTATGCTGCTTTTCCTGCTGCACTGATTGCCTCAACGATAGAAGCAGGAATCGATCCGCAATCCATTCTATATACTGTCTTTTTGGGTGGGGATTTGTTATTTTTACCTTATGAATCTGCCAATTATTTGATTATGTTTTCTTTTGGCGTTATGACAATGAAAGATTTTGTCGTTACTAGTACAGTCCGTACTATTTTGTTAATTATTTTTTTCATCATAATCTTGATGCCTTATTGGGCGTTGATTGGTGTGCGTTAATACCAAAAAAGGTGTTGTTTTTCAAACAACACCTTTTTGCCGCGCTAAAAACCAAATGATACAGATATTTTTCACGTACCAGTACTAAAAAATTCAAAAATATATTCTGATAATTTAATCTATATTTTCATTTTTAGTAATTTGATAGGGATACTATCTACAGAAACTATCCAAAATTTATATAAATTTTTTAATATTGCAAAGCTATAACGGCTTGCATAAGCTCCCTGTTGATAGCCGATGTACCCTCTCCATAAAACGCCACCTCAAGAAATATAAGCGTCAAACGCTGCGGATATTATGAGATAAATATCAGATTTGCAGCGATAGAAAATATTATCTGGATTTTTAGTTTTTTGCTTGCTATAATAGACCTAACAGCAACAAAGTCGCGAATTTATCGCTGAGAAAAAGGTGTTTGATCAAACAAAAAAGTTGTACATAACAAGCAGTATCAAATGGTTTGCTGTTTATTTTCGCCATGGTTTACAATGAAAATTCTTCTATTTCATTGTAAACCATGGCGGAACGTTTGTCATTTAATATTAACTTAAAAGAACGCTTTATCAGATCAGGAGGGAATAAAAATGAAAAAGATAAGTATCATGTTACTGATATGCAGTTTGATGTGTTTTGCCCTGCCCGCGTATGCACAGGATACAATTGATTCAGAAATGGTAACTTACGAAGAAATGGCTGCCGCTGTCGAAGCAATCGG
>CATJSX010000033.1 GCA_949743265.1 uncultured Peptococcaceae bacterium | reverse complement strand
TTAAAAAAGGCTCGCCATTATATATGGCCATTACTATTGAAAAAATATATCTATATTCCATTTAATTTTTCTCCCTTTTGCAAATTATTAGAGCGTCTAATAAATCATAGTTTAGTAGACAGGCTAATTTGCACAAAAAAAGAGCCGACAAACGGCGAAACTTCGTCGTTTGTCGGCTCAAAATAGAGCGTCTATTAAATTATGATTTTTTATACAAACATATTTCTATTTACCATGGAATTTTAGCACAGTATTTGTCAATTTTCAATGTTTTTTTAACGCTTTAATCTATCTTTCCAAAAATCATCTAACTGATAGCAATATAATGAATAACATGCTGTTGAAAAAATTTTTTTAGGAGAGTAACTACTTCACTATAATAAATCATGTCTTTTATTATTTTTCCTGTATAGGCAAACTCTTGTATTGACATCTACTTTTAACACACCCTAATATTTTACTACTTTCTATGGTCCTCCACTACAGTTCAATATAGATTAACGCTATTTCGTTAATACTGTTGAAAAATAACGGGACTGCCGATATAAATCATCGTTCGTGTTTCAAAACGATGAAAAGCAATATTCAAATTCACTCTTTCTTCTGCAACTTTCAAGACAGGCGTCACGCCTTCAACATAATAGCTATAACTCAAAATAGCACCGTCTTCTGTAGCACTAATGAGTCGCTCAGGCAGAGTTTGCAGCAAATCCTCCAAAAGATAGCGACAAGCCTCATTCGTCAAATTTTCTTCAACTGAGCAAATCATCGTAGCACCAACCGGCGCATTTTTTGCCCAAAGTTTGGTGAATTGATTCAATTTATGATAATAATCTACCGCTTCTACCAAATCAGCTGAAATAATTTGTACAACCGCGCCATGAGACTGCTGGCTTAATTTCAGTGAAGTAGCTGATGAAAGTTGAACTTTTTCCTGCCATTTTGTAAGATTCATCTGCTTTAAAAATGCTTTTTTGAACATTATATTTTCTAAAGGCAGCCACGCTTCTATAATAATACCGTCTATAGGCAGTTCATTTTCACTAACAATAGCCGCCATAGTTTCTAAGCCATTTATTTGAAAAACAGAGCTTGCTGCCGCCGAATGTTGATTTAAGAGATTAGCTGCCAGTAAAAACATTGTCAAGATATTTTTATTTTTTTCCATAATCACCAATCCTTTTTCATTGATACCTATAGCTTTGCCGCCAAGACATAATCTTATACTATTTTTTGCACAATTTTAGCATAAATTTCAAAGCAGACTTGATAAATCATTTTTGCCTATTATAATAGAAGAAAGACCAGCTATAAAAAGTCTAATAGCTAATTGAAAAAGCAAACAATTTTTCAACAAAAAAGTACGACAATAAAACCTACTGTCAGCAAGCTAAAATAAGAAAGGAAATCATACAATGAAAAAATTTTTACCATTTTTACTATTATGTTTAATGATTTTTGGAGGCAGTCTTCATTATTTTTATTCATATAATATTTATAATCAACCTTCACAAGAAGCGCGCACGATTACGCTTATTCCTTTAGATAGCCGTCCTTGCAATACTCAATATCCGCAACTTTTAGCTGAAATGGTACAATATTCTTTGTTGACACCGGAAAATTCTTTATTGGATAATTTTCTTCAGCCATCGAATACAGCACAACTATGGACTTGGCTAGATGATGCCGTTACTCAAAGCGAGCAAGTAATTATTTTCACCAACCAACTATTCAATGGTGGGTTAATCAATTCTCGTAACAGCAACAGTTACGAACAGATTCCTGAACAATTAACACAGTTAGAAAATTTTTTGCAAAAATATCCCGATAAATCCATTACCATTGTCACCATTTTGCCTCGTTTAAAGCCCAGTCAATTCGATGAAACTCTTTGGCCTTATGAAGTCGCATTATCGGCATGGGGACAAACGTTAGATCAAGCGGCAGCTAATAACGAACCATTACCACCTATTCCCGCAGAAATTCCTCGCGCAATAGCTGAGCAATATCGAAATCTTTACGAATGTAGCCGTCAATTAACTTTAACGCTGGCTGATTTTGCCAAACAAGGTCTACTCGACCGTTATATCATTGGACAAGATGACGGTGAACAATGGTGTCCCTCTAACGATATTATTCGTCAATTACAGCAAATTGCTTCAGACAACGTTACTATTATCCATGGCGCTGATGAACTCACTATGCTTCTTATCGCCAATATGACTGCTGATAATCAACCAACAGCTGTCAATTTACGCTATACTGCGCCGGAACGGCTCAAAGATTATTATCCTTATGAAGCTGCTGATTTAGAAACGATTATCAATGAAAAGCTATCTTTAGCCAATTTAACACTTGATTCTGAAGCACCATATACTATCATAATCCATAATGATTCTGAACAAAACGCATTAGCAAAACGTTGGCTTCAAAATACAGACGACTATTATTTAGCATTAGCTGACATCGCTTATACTAATAAAGGCGATCCCGCTTTATCCAGTGAACTAATGGATAAAAATTCACTAGATCGTATCAGCTGCGCCGCCGGATGGAATACTGCTGGCAATAGTTTAGGCACAATTTTTGCTCAATGCCGTATAATGGATACGCTAAGCCATCAATACTTTTATTTAAATAAACAACAAAAAAAAACGGCTCTCGCCGCTTTATATCAATTCAAATTTATTCGTTTAGCTGAAGACTATATTTATCAAGCCATTCTTTCTAATCCTCTGCGTTCTGATTTAGAAAATTGGCTGCTTATGGATTATACTACCGCTTTTTTGCCTAATAGCCAATCAGAAGCACAGCAAATTTTGATTGACCGTTTTTCTCCTTATCAAACCATTTTAAAAGAATCTTTTGAAGGAGAACATCAAATTCGTTTAGGTCATCAAACAATCAATTTCACCATCAGCCAATTTGACGGTATAGTTGTTTTTCCGTGGGCAAGAGCTTTTGAAATTCAAGCACTATGTACTTTTGAATTGACGCTTAATCATTAAAATAAAAAAGCCGTTAGAATATGACATTCTAACGGCTTAAATACTAATTTCGATTTTTATATCCTTTACGTTTTGGCACAATAACCACTTTGCGATAAGGTTCGACTCCCTCGCTGTAAGTATTGATCCCTTCTTCTTCTTGCAAAGTCATATGAATAATCCGTCGTTCCTGTGGATTCATAGGTTCTAAAATTACCCGTTGACCAGTACGTCTTGCTTTATCGGCTAATTTTTTGCTTAAACTAATCAATGTTTCTTCTCGCTTAGCTCGATAATTTTCAATATCAATAATCGCCTTAACTTTTTCCGATCCTTTACGGTTAATAACCAGATTCAGCAAAAACTGTAACGCATCAAGAGTGTCGCCACGTCTGCCAATTAAAATTCCTAAATTATCTCCTTGAACGTCAAAAACCAAATAGCAATCTTTTTCGGAAACAACAATTTTAGTTTCTAAACCCATTTTTTCAAAAACGCCAGTTAAAAATGTTTTACCAATTTTTTCGGGATTAAAGACTTCCGTTACTAAAATGCGTGCATTTTTGCTGCCAAAACCCAAAAATCCTTTAGTCGCTTCTTCTAATACTTCATAAGTCACTTCATCTTTTTCTGCTTCAAAAGCAACTAGAGCCTTTGCAAGCGCTTCTTCAATCGTCTTCGCTGAAAACTCTTCACTTCTCATCAATCATTCCTGCCTTCACTTCATTTAACAAATAACAAACTTTACTGCTCACCATCAGTCGTATCTTGTTTTTTAGCTGGTGGAATATATTCGGCTTTCGGTTTCGCTGCTTTTTGTTTGCGTTTTGACGGTGCTTGTCCTTTTTTGCGCTGTTCTTCTTTCTGCCGTTCCATTTCGGCTTTCCTTTGCGCTTCTTTTTCAGCACGAATAGCCAATTCTTTCTTACGCGATTTATTCAAAAAGTGTTGTTGAACAATACTCAAAAGAGAAAAACAAGACCAATAGATACATAATCCTGACGGAAAACTCAAACTCATAACGCCAATCATTACCGGCATGACATATAACATGGTATTCATCATTTGATTCATTTGTGCGTTACCACCCTCTGCTGTGGGCGGCGCCATAAATTTTTGCTGCAAAAACATTGTAACCCCTACAATAATGGGTAAAATATGCCATGGATCGGCTTCGGAAATATTATTGATCCAAAAAAAACCAGCATGTTCAACATTAGTATAAGGAAATTGTCTTAAAGCTGTAAAAAGCCCATATAAAATAGGTAGCTGAATCAACAATGGCAAGCAACCCGCCATTGGATTGATCTCATACTCCTGATAAAGTTTCATCACTTCTTGATTCATCTTTTCAGGATTGTTTTTATACTTCTTTTGAATCTCTGCCATCTTAGGCTGTACTTCTTGCATTCCTTGCGTCGACTTCATTTGCTTAACTGTCAAAGGATACAAAATTAACTTGATAATTACAGAAATCATAATAATGGCGACCGCATAACTTGGAAAACCAACTGTCACCGTTAATTGGTAAAGCCCGTTGATAATGCTGGTAATAAAATCAATAATCCATTGCACTCATTCGACCTACATCACCATTTTTGGCTTGTAGGCGTTCACCTCCTAAAAAATTTATTTTATTTAACGGGATCATAACCGCCCGGATGAAAAGGATGACATTTTAAAATTCGTTTAACTGCCAAAAACGATCCTTTTAACGCCCCATATTTCATAATAGCTTCATAAGCATATTGAGAACACGTTGGATAAAATCGACAAGTTGGATAAGGTTTTAATGGTGAAATATAATTGCGGTAAAATTTTATCAACAATAAAAGAAATTGTTTTGCTCCTTTATTCATAACGCCAAACACCACTTTTTTTTAATAAATAGACAACATTTTTTTCTAGTTCCTGAAAACCAATATCACTAATAGGTACTCTAGCTAAAAAAACCAAATCATAGCCGATATTTAATCGATTCAAATATTTGCGCAGAATTTCTCTCAAACAACGCTTATAATAATTACGCACATGAGCTTTACCAATTTTTTTTGAAAGCGAAAACCCTATACGCAACTCATTATTTTTCGTTTTTTTGGGGTACAGTACTAAATACTTTGTAGCAACCGATTTTCCCTGCCGATAAACTTTTCTGAAATCGCCGTTTTTTCTTAAACGATACTGTTTTGGAAGCATAAAAATCCTTTCTGTTTAAAAAAGCGCTTAATAAAACAAAAAGACCGCAAAGGGCCTTTTTATTTTTTGATGAACAAACCAAAATATTAGCCAATTAAGCACTTAATACTTTTCTTCCTTTTGCTCTTCTTCTTTTTAAAACATTACGTCCATTAGGACTACTCATTCTTTTTCTGAAACCGTGTACTCTTTTATGTTTTCTATTTTTTGGCTGATACGTTCTTTTCATGTATAAGCACCTCCCTTTTTAATGATTCACGCTATATTTTCATAGATTATCGTACAATCCATTCAAAATTATAGCTTACAAATCTATTCCGGTCAAGACTTTACCCATTTTTTCTTTTTTTAATTCCGTTTTTCTGCACACGTTTTCAAACAGCTAATGTGGATTATTTTTTACACAGCTTGTTTATATTGTGGATAGTCCTACAATTAATTTTATACACATATGCACAGATAGTTGTTGATAAGTTTGTCGGTTTTTGATATTATTTATTTAGTCAATTTAAAAGTTATGCACAGGTTTTCCACAGTTTGTGGATAATTATTAACTTATCTGTGGAAAACCTGTGCATTATTGTGTTAAAAATCATCCACCACAGCAAACCAATTTGGAGGTAATATAGATGAGCGACTCACAGCTTTCCGACATTTGGCGGGAAACCTTATCACTGATCAAAGAAGATATCACCAAGCCTAGTTTTGAAACATGGTTTAAAGGTACCGAATTAGTCGATTATTTAGGCGATATTATTATTATCAAAACGCCGAACGAATACGCCAAAAATTTTTTAGAAAATGAATTTCGTCCCGTTATTACTAAACGTTTAGAACAAATTTTAAACTGTACTTTAACTGTAAAATTTGTCACTGCTGCCGAAAAAGACAACGCTATTCAATCTATTTACGCCGAAAAAGGCTATGACCAAACGGATTTGTTGCCATCTATAAAAGAAACTATCGTTTATGAGCCTAAAATTGTTGACTCATTACCAGAAGAAACTATTAGCAGCCAATATGGTTTGAACCCCAAATACACTTTTGATACTTTTGTTATCGGTAACGGCAACCGCTTTACTCATGCGGCTTGTTTAGCCGTAGCTGAAAATATTGCCAAATCATTAAAACAAAAAACTTATAACCCGCTTTTTATTTACGGCGGCGTTGGTTTAGGCAAAACGCATTTAATGCACGCTATCGGTAATCATATCATCAGTCATAATCCGCAAGCCAAAATTAAATATGTATCATCAGAAAAATTCACTAATGAAATGATTGACGGCATCAAGGATAACCGTACAGCTTCTTTTCGCAATAAATACCGCAATGTGGATGTCCTTCTGATCGACGATATTCAATTTCTTTCTAAAAAAGAAGGGACACAAGAAGAATTTTTCCATACTTTCAACGATTTACACGAAGCTAATAAGCAAATTATTATCTCCAGCGATCGACAGCCAAAAGAAATTCCAACTTTAGAAGAACGGCTACGCACCCGTTTTGAATGGGGTCTGATTACCGATATTCAAGCACCTGATTTGGAAACACGTATTGCCATTCTGCGTAAAAAAGCTCAAATGGACGGACTTGACGTTGATGATGACGTTATGACTTATATCGCCGAAAATATTCAGTCCAATATCCGAGAATTAGAAGGTGTTCTGGTTCGTTTAGATGCCTTTTCTACGTTAAATCATCGTCCAATCAATTTGGAATTGGCACAAGAATGTTTGCAAAATATCATTCCTACCAATGCACCTATTATTATTACCGGCGAATTGATTCAAGAAAAAGTTGCCGAAGTTTATTCGCTTAAAGTTGACGATCTAAAAGCTAAAAAACGCACCAGAAGCGTCGCTTATCCTCGTCAGATTGCTATGTATCTTTGCCGAGAAATGACTGATCTATCGTTACCTAAGATCGGCGAAATTTTTGGCGGCAGAGATCATACAACAGTTATTCATGCCCACGAAAAAATCAGTACAGAAATGAAAAAAAACAGCGAACTTTCAGCTACTATTGAACGAATCAAAAAAAACTTAACCAACTAAAGAGCAAAGACGGTGAAACAAATTCCACCGTCTTTTTACGTGTCTAATATTTAAAATAATCTATGTCTTATGCTTCCACTTTGCACATATCCGCTAATATATAGCCTTATTGTATGAAACATTGCTTTTTTATTTTAATCCTTTCTTTCATTTTTTTATTACGGCAGAATATTATTTTTTACTTTTAAAATGCTTCATATGTCTCCCTAGAAAAATTTATGATAAAATATCAAAAAATGCGTGCTTGTGCATAATATTTTTGATAAACTGTTAACAGCATGTGGATAAATTGTGACTATTGTTTTTTGCTTGGGATATGTGGATAACTTGTACCGTCCTTTAACAACTTTATCAACACCTTGCACTTGTGGATAAATCTTATTTTTTTCCGCTTTTCAACATATCCACAGCTACTACTACTACTACTACTAAAAATTACTCAATGAAGAAGAAGGTGGATAACTATGCCTATGAAATTTCTGGCTACTAAAGATAATTTACTCAATGGCATCAATATTGTACAAAAAGCTATTTCCAATAAAAACGCAATTCCTATTTTATCTGGCATTTATTTAAAAGCAATTGAAGGTCGATTACTTTTTGCTGCTACTGATTTAGAACTTGGTATCGAATGTCGTGTTCCCGTTCAAATAATAGAGGAAGGTGAAGTGGTTCTTCCGGCTAAGTACTTAAGCGAATTAGTCAGACGTTTACCGGACACTAATTTAATGTTTGAATACCAACCGGAAACTGTATCAGTGAAAATTACTTACGGACAAGCGGAAACCAATATTATGGGCTGGCGGGGCGAAGAATTTCCAACGATTCCTGATTTAAAAGACGATTATTCTTTTAATGTTAATCCATTAGTTTTTAAAACCATGATCAAGCAAACTTCTTTTTGCGCTAATAGTGAGGATGCTCGTCCTATTTTTACTGGTGCTTTATTGGAAATCAACAATAATGATTTGGTAGTCGTTGCTACGGATTCTCATCGCATTGCGTATAAAAAAGGTAAAATCAATAATCTGACTAATGAGGATTTTAAAGCAGTCGTACCAATCAAATCTTTAATAGAAATTAGTCGCATTATTAAAGATGATCATGATGATCTCTTGAATATTCGCTGTAATAAAAATCAGATTTGTTTTGAAAACAGCGAATTAAGAATGATTTCTCGTTTAATTGATGGGACGTTTCCTAACTATACTCAAGTCATTCCTAATGATTGTAACTTATTGGTAAAATGCAAGAAAAAACCTTTGCAAGAAGCCATTGAACGAGCCAATTTGTTTATTACGGAAAAAGATGGTACCAGCGTAATTAAATTTCATATTAACGACAGTAATATCAATATTTCGTCTAAATCCGACTATGGTCAAGTTGACGAAAATGTTCAGGTTTATATGGAAGGCAGCCAATTGGACATTACTTTTAATGCCAAATATTTGATTGATGCGCTAAAAAATATGGATTTTGAGGATTTAGAAATTACTTTCGGCGGTTCGTTAAGTCCAGTCGTTTTCCGACCGCTCAATGACGATAAATTTCTTTATTTGTTACTGCCGTTAAGAAGTTAAGAATAATCAACCAAAAAATCGACTGTTCCGTAAGGCATAGTCGATTTTTTGGTTGAAAACCATGGTAGGTGATATGATGCATATTTTGGACTTATCATTATATAACTTTCGCAATTATGCTCAACAGACGCTTAGACTTAGTCGCGGCGTCAATATTTTTGTGGGCGAAAATGGTCAAGGAAAAACAAATCTACTAGAAGCGGTCTATTATTTAGCTTTTGGCAATACTTTTCGCGGTAATAAAGAAATGGAACTTATTAACTGGCAGCAAGATTATTTTCGGGTAATGGCGCAATTAAAAAAAGATACTAGTAGCCGTTTATTTGAACTAGAAATTTATAGTGATCGTCAGCGCAACAAACAAATTAAAATCAACGGTGTTAAATACAAACGTAACAGCGCATTATTGGGCTATTTGCAGGTCGTTTTATTTTCACCAGAGGATTTAAAAATTGTTAAGGGTTCTCCCACCGACAGGCGACGTTATATCGACAGGGAGATTTGTCAATTAGACGGCAGATACTATACGCTTTTGCATCAATACCAAAAAGTTTTACAACAACGCAACAATTTATTAAAAGATATCCATTATAAGAAAATTGCTAAAGACCAATTGATAGTTTGGAATAAACAACTAGTAAATTTTGGCAGTCAAATTATCAGCCAACGATTAGCTTTTTTGAAAATATTAGTTCCTATTGCTCGTCGGTTGCAAAAACAATTGACTGATGGTCAAGAAAATTTGAATGTGACGTATCAATCTTCATTGGGCGCTATTGGTAAACTAAGCCAAGAGGAAATAGCAGGGCTTTATGAACAAATTCTAAAAGAAAATGAATCGTTGGAAATCAATCGAGGCGTAACGTTGTGGGGACCGCATAGAGATGATTTGATTTTCTATTTTAATGATAGAGAATTAAAGATTTATGGTTCGCAAGGGCAACAGCGCACTAATATTTTGGCGCTTAAATTAGCTGAATTGGAAACTTTTTATCATCATAATGGTGAATATCCTTTGTTGTTGTTAGATGATGTGATGAGCGAGTTGGACGACTCGCGTCGACAATTTCTTTTACAGACAATCGATAAACAACAAATTCAGACGATTATCACGGGCGCAAATTTAGATTTGCTCAGCGAAAAAATGGCGCATAATGAAATATTTATTGTTAAAGAGGGAAAAATCATTAACTAAAAAATTTTATGCCGTTATTATCAAAAATAACGCTGTCTTTATTTGCAAAATATGGGTGGTTATGGTATAATAAATGGCAAGAATTGTTGATTTTATTTTTTGAAAAAAAAGGAGGAAACTAATAGCGTGAGTGAAATAAAAAATGACTATAATGCTGAGCAGATACAAATTCTGGAAGGATTAGAAGCTGTTAGAAAACGTCCCGGCATGTATATTGGCAATACCAGCGCTACAGGGCTTCATCATTTAGTATATGAAATCGTTGACAATAGCGTCGATGAAGCGTTAGCTGGCTTTGGCAAAGAGATCAATGTTAAAATTCATGAAGATAATAGCATTACCGTTATTGACCATGGGCGAGGAATTCCGGTCGATATTCATCCTAAACAAGGAATTCCTACTGTAGAAGTTGTCTTGACAATTCTTCATGCTGGCGGTAAATTTGGCGGCGGCGGGTATAAAGTTTCCGGCGGCTTGCATGGGGTAGGCATGAGCGTTGTTAATGCTCTTTCTAAATCGTTAGAGGTTGAAATCAAACGTGACGGTAATATTTATCATCAACGCTATGAACGGGGTAAGACAGCTAGTAAATTAGAAATCATTGGTCATAATGATCCTCATGATACGGGTACTATGATTCATTTTATTCCTGATGAAGAAATCTTTAAGGAAGGTACTGAATTTCAGTATGATACCTTAAAACAACGTTTACGGGAATTGGCATTTTTGAATAAAGGATTATTGATCACATTAGAAGACTTGCGTAGCGGAAAAGAAAAGAAAGAAGAATTTTATCAAGAAGGCGGCATTATTGACTATGTGCAGTATATTGACCGCAGTAAAGAAGCCGTCAATCAGGACGTTATTTATTTTACGAAAGAACGAGACGGCGTACAAGTCGAAATTGCTATGCAGTATACCGATAGCTATGCGGAAAATATTTATTCTTATGCCAATAATATTCATACTCATGAAGGCGGTACGCATGAATTTGGCTTTAAAACGGCGTTAACTCGTGTCGTTAATGATTATGCTAAGCGCAATAATATGATTAAAGAAAACGATGCTAATCTTTCTGGCGAAGATATTCGTGAAGGATTGACCGCTGTTATTAGTGTTAAAGTTCCTGAACCTCAATTTGAAGGACAGACAAAAACAAAATTGGGAAACAGTGAAGTAAGAGGTATTGTCGATAATACTGCTAGCGAAGGCTTAGGTACTTATTTAGAAGAAAATCCGCAGACTGCCAAGAAAATTATTGAAAAAGCTCGTAATGCCGCTCGTGCCAGAGAAGCGGCACGCAAAGCTAGGGATTTGACGAGACGCAAAAGCGCTTTGGAGAGCACGTCTTTGCCGGGAAAATTAGCTGACTGTTCTATTAAAGACCCACAGTTTTGCGAATTGTATATCGTCGAAGGGGATTCTGCTGGCGGCAGTGCAAAGCAAGGACGGGATCGCAGATTTCAAGCGATACTGCCTCTTCGAGGAAAAATTTTGAATGTAGAGAAAGCACGTTTGGATCGTATTTTAGGCAGTGATGAAATTCGCAATATGATTACTGTTATGGGAACTGGCGTAGGAGAAGATTTTGATATTAACAAAGCGCGTTATCACAAATTGATTTTAATGACAGATGCCGATGTTGATGGTGCTCATATTAGAACATTATTGTTGACATTTTTATATCGTTATATGACGCCGTTAATTGAAAATGGCTATGTTTATATTGCTCAACCGCCGCTATATAAAGTTAAAAAGGGTAAGCAGGATATTTATTTTTATAATGACATCGAATTGGATAACTATCTGGAAAGTTTAGGAAAAGATCGAGAAACGGTGGCTGGTAAGATTCAGCGTTATAAAGGGCTAGGAGAAATGAATCCCGAACAATTATGGGAAACGACGATGAATAATGAAACGAGAACTCTTCTAAAAGTCAGTATTGAAGATGCTATTAAAGCAGACGAAATATTTACTGTTTTGATGGGAGATAAAGTTGAGCCAAGACGGGAATTTATTACGACTAACGCTAAATATGTACGTAATCTTGATATATAACGTGCGAAGGAGGAGAAAAATTTAGTGGAAAACTTTACTCATGGCAAGATTTTGCCAACTGTGTTGGAAGATGAGATGCAGAATTCTTTTATTGATTATTCCATGAGCGTTATTACTAGTCGCGCTTTGCCTGATGTGCGTGATGGGTTGAAACCTGTTCATCGCAGAATTCTCTTTTCAATGTATAAAACAGGTTTTACACCAGATAAACCTTATAAAAAATCAGCTCATATCGTGGGTGATGTGTTGGCTAAATATCATCCTCACGGCGATTCTTCCGTTTATGACGCTATGGTGCGTATGGCTCAGCCTTTTAATTTTCGCTATATGCTGGTTGATGGGCAAGGTAATTTCGGTTCTATAGACGGTGATTCAGCGGCAGCTATGCGTTATACTGAAGCGCGCATGAGCAAAATTGCGCTGGAGATGCTCAATGATATTGAAAAAAATACCATTGATTATTCGCCAAACTATGATGAATCATTGGAAGAACCACAAGTACTGCCCAGTCGTTACCCTAATTTGTTGGTTAATGGTTCTTCTGGGATTGCTGTCGGTATGGCGACTAATATTCCGCCTCATAATTTAGGGGAAGTCATTGATGGCGTTATAGCATTGATTGATAATAAAGACCTAACTGATGAAGAATTAATGAAATATATTAAAGGGCCTGATTTTCCTACTGGCGGGATTATTATGGGCATTAAAGGTATTCGCGACGCTTATATGACCGGCCGTGGCTCTATTAAAGTTCGTTCCAAAACGACTATTGAGAAAATGAGCAACGGCAAAAACCGTATTTTGGTGCATGAAATTCCTTATCAGGTCAATAAAGCGCGTTTGATTGAAAAAATTGCTGAATTGGTTCGCGATAAGCGCATTGATGGTATTACCGATTTGCGTGATGAATCAGATCGCAAAGGAATGCGTATTGTTATTGAATTGCGTCGCGACGTCAATCCGCAAGTTGTGCTTAATCAGCTGTATAAAAATACTCAAATGCAGGATAATTTTGGCGTTATTACATTGGCTCTAGTCAATGGTATGCCACAGATTTTAACGTTAAAACAAGTTTTGCAGCATTATATTGCGCATCAAGAAAAAGTTATCATTCGTCGAACCAAATTTGATTTAAATCGAGCTGAAGAACGAGCACATATTGTTGAAGGTTTAAAAATCGCTGTTGATAATATTGATGAAGTGGTTAAAATTATTCGTTCTTCTCGGGTAGATGAAGAATCCAAAGCTCGCTTAAATGAACGGTTTGGTCTAAGCGAAAAACAAGCGCAAGCGGTTATTGATATGCAGTTAAAACGATTAAGCGGTTTAGCAGTGGATAAACTTATTGAGGAATTGAACGAGCTTGAGGAAAAAATCGCTTATTTTCGTTCAGTTTTAGCTGATGAAAATAAAATTTTGGAAATTATTAAAGATGAAATTTCGGTTATCAAGGAAAAATATAGCGATGAACGTCGTACGGAGATTACTGGCTCCGAAGATGAATTAGCCATCGAAGATTTGATTGCTGATGAAGATGTGGTTATTACTATCAGTCATTCCGGCTATATTAAACGGGTACCTATGGACACTTATAAGAGTCAAAAACGAGGTGGCAAAGGTATTACTGCTATGACCACTAAAGAAGAAGATTTTGTGGAGCAAATTTTTATCACTACGACGCACAATTATCTTATCTTTTTTACCAATCAAGGGAAATGTTATCGGCTTAAAGTTTATGAGATACCAGAAACCGGACGTCAAAGCAAGGGAACCAATATCATCAATCTGTTGAATATTACTGGTGATGAAAAGATCACAACGGTTATTTCTTTGAAAGATTATGATAACGATTTGTTTTTGTTAGCGGCGACTAAAAAAGGCATGATCAAAAAAACTGCTCTTGCTGAATATGATACTGCTCGCAAAGACGGTATTATTGCTATTAAATTGGATGATAACGACGAATTGATCAGTGTGCAGTTGACTGACGGCAGTTGTGATGTATTGATGGTGACGAAAGATGGTCAAGCCATTCGTTTTAGTGAAGAAGAAGTTCGTGCTATGGGACGGGCGACTCAAGGAGTTAAAGGGATTAAGTTAATGGACGAAGATGTTGTTGTCGGTATGGATATTGCTCGTGATGATGCTCAGTTGTTAGTTGTGACTGCTAATGGTTTTGGCAAAAGAACACCACTTGATGAATACCGCCCGCAAGCAAGAGGCGGCAAAGGCGTCTTTACCCTTCGCTCTACTGATCGCAATGGTGAGATTGTTGGCACTTTGGTTGTTAAAGAAGGGGAAGAAATCATGGCAATTTCACGCGAAGGCATCATTATTCGCTTAAAAGTTGATGATGTTTCCTCTATGAGTCGTACAACGCAAGGCGTAACGTTAATGCGTTTGAATGAAGCTGACCATGTGGTAGCTATGGCGCGTGTAGTCAGTGATGAAACCATTAAATAAATTCATCATTAGTGACGCTAAATAAAAGATTGTGATGATGCTATGGGGCAGAAAGAAGATTATCATGAAAAATAAAAGCCAAAAATATATGCTTATTGCTGCTATATTATTTCTAGTGTTTGTTGCTTTTACTTTTGTTGTTACCCATATTGACGTTAGAGCTATTGGACCGCAGCAGTCATCAGTAGGTTTGGCGTCGTTGAATCAATGGGTTTTCGATTTTTTGGGCGTCAATCTGCTTTGGTATGAGATTACGGGTTGGCTTGGTGCAATTGTCATGTTATTTCCTTTGGGCTTTGCTGTTTTGGGTGCTTATCAGTTGTTCAAAAGAAAAAGTTTGCGCAAAGTGGACGAAGATGTTTTATTGTTAGGTGGATTTTATGTGGTGATTGCCGCTGTTTATCTTTTCTTTGAACAGGTGGTTGTCAATTATAGACCAATTATTTTGGAAACGGCGTTGGAGGCTTCTTATCCTTCTTCGCATACTATGATGGTTATTAGCGTTGCTATGACGACTATCTTGCAATTTCACCGTTTGTTCAGTCAACAAAAAATTTGGTTGATTGTTTCAGAAACAATAATTATGATGTTGATGGTGGTAACTGTTATGGGCAGATTGATTTCAGGTGTTCATTGGTTTACCGACATTATGGCGGGGATTATTTTGTCTGTAGCGTTAGTAATGCTGTATTATGCGCTGACTATACGCTTGAAAGAAAAAAAAGCGGCAAAGAAAATGCTTAGTTATATACGAGTATAGCATTGATAAAAAAGCATTGGTATGGTATGAAGAACTTTAGCATGAGACAGCAATCTCAGCTAAGGTTTTTTTATTTTTAAACTGTTTTTCATTGCACAGTGAAATTAAAATAAGCTATGCTTTGAAATAGGAGGGAGAATAATGGCTAACGAACAACAGAAAGATTTTAACACAATGCTTCATGACCATAAGGATATGCCTAAATATCAATTCATTACTGATCAAAAGAGCATTGAAAAATATGGCGGCAATAAGATGTATTTTGCGCCGCCTATAGCTTATGATAGGCTTATGAAACAAATTCCTTGTGGTAAAGTTATTACAGTGAGTAAAATTCGTGACTATTTGGCTAAAATTAACGAAGCCGACTTTACCGAGCCTATTACTGCTGGTATTTTTATTTCTATTGCGGCGTGGGCAAGTGAGCAACGTACAGAAGATAAAACACCATATTGGCGGACATTGAAAGCAAAAGGTGAATTAAATAGCAAGTATCCCGGTGGTATTACGGCGCAAAAAGAAAGGTTGGAAGCAGAGGGACACACTATTCTTCAAAAAGGCAGGAAAAATATTCGATATTATGTTAAAGATTATGAACAAGTTCTATTTGAATTAGAATAGCAGCTAAGGCAGATATCTTTATTTTACTGATTATTTGTGTATCTTGTATAAGAAAAATTTGGATAAAAATGTAGTCATTTCAGAAAAAATATAGTATAATAAGAAAGCATAATATTTGCTGCTATAGGCGGTGAAGGGGGAGGAAAGATGTTTAGTATCGAATGGGAAATTGAAATGCTCATCAGATTGCTGTTAGCTGTCATTTTAGGCGCAATTATCGGCATCGAACGGGAATCGGTTAATAAATCAGCAGGTTTTCGGACTCATGTTTTGGTAGCTGTTGGTTCGTGTTTAATGATGATAATTTCTATTTCCATGCCATTTTTACATTTTCCGGGACAGTTGACGAGAATTTCTGTGGGGGATCCCGGTCGTATTGCAGCGCAAGTGGTCAGTGGTATTGGTTTTTTAGGTGCCGGAGCTATTATGCGTTCGGGCATATCAGTTAAAGGTTTGACGACGGCTGCTTCTTTGTGGGCAATGGCGGGCATTGGTCTTGCTGTCGGTGCAGGACTTTATGTAACTTCTATAGCCGGTACGTTGTTAATTTATGTTTCGTTGACGTATTTTGTTAAACTAGAAGAAAAGTTTAGATTGCAGCGGCAGCTTTTGACGGTTGTGATTTCTTCTAAAAATGGCTCAGAGCCTATGTGCGCTATTTTTAGTATCTTTAATAATTTAGATATTACAGTCAAAAATACGAAGTTACTAACTGATGAAAACGAACATGAAGATGATAAAAATGTTAAAATTGAAATGTTGGTTAAAATCAGTCAAAAAACTGACATAGAAGCCTTAAAAAGTCAGTTGGAAACGTTGATGGATATTGAGAAAGCGGAGATTGTGTGAAAAAGATAGCGAAAGCACCAGAAATGATTGATCATTTCTGGTGTTAATTGTTTTTGATGATAATTTAGTCAAATAATGATTAAATAAATTTCTGTAAATTTTCTACGAATAGTTTTGTGATATAGTAAAAGATATGAAATGAAATAAGCCCGCTGGTCCAGTGATTATTATTGGACCGGCGGGCTCAAATTTTATAACTAATTACATTGGCAATACGGCGCCAGCATAGTTATCAGTAATAAATTTTTTGATGGTATCGCTTTGCAACACTTCAACTAATGCTTTTGTTTTGTCGCTGTCAACATCGTCTTTTCTAACAGCAATGATATTAGCGTAAGTTTGTGCAGCTTCTGATTGGCTGTCTTCGGTTTTTAGCGCTTGATCTAAACTGACGCCAGCTTGAATAGCATAGTTGCCATTGATGACAGCTAGGTCAACTTCCGACAATACTCTAGGTAGGTAAGCGGCATCTTGATCGGTGAATTGCAAGTTTTTTGGATTATCTACAATATCTAAAGCAGTTGCTGTAAAGCCGGCTTCTGGATCAAGGGTAATTAAACCGGCATCTTGCAATAACAATAAAGCGCGTCCGCCGTTGGTGTTGTCATTAGGAATGGCAACAGTAGCGCCATCGGGGATTTCTTCTAAAGAAGTAGTTTTTCCACCAAAAATTCCCATTGGTTCATAATGGACAGCGCCAGCAGATACTAATTCTGTGTTGTTTTCAGCATTAAAGTTATCCAAATATGGTTTGTGTTGGAAAAAGTTAGCGTCTAAATCACCACTATCTAATGATTTATTTGGCTGAATATAATCGCTGAACTCAACGACAACTAGTTCATAGCCTTTTTCAGCTAATAAATCAGTACAAGCGTCAAGAATTTCTTTGTGTGGCGCAGGGGAAGCGCCAACGGTTAGTTTTTCTAACTGTTTTTGTTCTTCACCTTGCTTTTGATCCGATTGCTGTTGGTTTTGCTGATCTTTGTTGTCGCTGCAGCCTGCCAAAAGAGAAGTGCTTAAGGCGCCAAGCAATAAGATTGATGCGAGTTTTTTACTTTTTTTGTTCATGTGAGATCTCCTCCAAATTTTATTTAGCGTTTGTTGCTTTTATTGGCAATTCGCATGCCAATTTCTTGCAACAGCTGCATCACTATAACCAGCAGAATGACGGTGACGGTCATAACATCGTCTTCATACCGGCTGTAACCATAATTGATACAAATTGCTCCCAAGCCTCCGCCGCCGATAAAACCAGCCATAGCGGAATAGCCCAAAATCGTTGTTGTGGCTATAGTAGCACCGACTAATAGTGAAGGCACAGCTTCGGGTAAAAGGACTTTCATGATAATTTGCTTCGTTGAAGCGCCCATAGATTGTGCTGCTTCAATGACGCCGCGATCAACTTCTTTAATAGAAGATTCCACCAAACGGGCGATATAAGGAAAAGCTGATACCACCAACGGTACAATCATAGCTGTAGAACCATAACTTTTGCCAGCAATAGCTTTAGTCAACGGGCTGATAAAGATAGCTAAAATCAGAAACGGTATGGAACGCAGAATGTTGACCATAATGCCCAAGATACTGTTAAAACGAGGCATAGGCTTAATACCGTCTTTATCGGTAGCAACTAAGATTAAACCTAACGGTAGACCTAAAATATAAGCTACCGCAGCAGAAACCAGTGTCATATATAATGATTCGACAATGCCCATGCCTAATAGCTGCATCATTTTTTCACTGAATATCATTGCCGCACACCTCCTCAACCGTTAAATTTTTGTTTCGCAAATAAGCAACAATGCGCGCTACAGCTCGTTTGTCGTCAGGCATTTGAATAACTGTTTGTCCAAAGGCGCGTCCGTCAATATTTTTGGTATCGGCGAAAATAATATTGACTGATTCTTTCAAGTCAATAATCATATTGGCAATAATGGGCTCAAATGATGTGCTACCGTCAAAAACAATACGCAAATATTGTCCACGCTCGAAACTCTGCGTTTTTTTGCTTTCAGGATAAACTAACTTTTTGGTTGCTGCCGCTTGAGGCTTAGTAAAGATGTCTTCAACTTTGCCGACTTCGGCAATTTCATGGTCAGCTATAATTGCTACTCGTTGGCAAATTTCTTCGATAACGCTCATTTCATGAGTAATAATGATAATGGTGATACCTAATCGCTGGTTGATGTCTTTTAATAAAGATAAAATGGAACGAGTTGTTGTTGGATCCAAAGCGCTAGTCGCTTCGTCGCATAGAAGAACTTTAGGATTAGTAGCTAGCGCTCTAGCAATGGCGATACGCTGCTTTTGCCCGCCGGATAATTGAGCAGGATAAGCAGTGGCTTTATCGCTAAGACCGACTAGTGCTAATAGTTCTTTTGCCCGTTTTTGGGCGTCTGCTTTTGGAACACCAGCAATTTCCATAGGAAAACAAATATTTTTTAGCGCATTGCGTTGCATCAATAGATTGAATTGTTGAAAGATCATGCCCATTGATTGTCGGGCGCTGCATAATTCTTTTTCACTTAAAGTTGACAAATCGCGGTCATCAAAAATAACAGTGCCAGCAGTAGGCTTTTCTAAAAAGTTAATGCAGCGTACTAGAGTACTTTTGCCAGCGCCGCTCATGCCGATAATGCCGAAAATTTCGCCGCTATAAATATCTAAATTGATATTTTCCAAAGCTATGGCTTCTTTATCTTTGAGTCGATAATTTTTGTGTAACCCTTTAATCTGAATGATGGGTTTCTGCGCCGTTTGCTGCTTCATGATCTGCTCCTTTCACAGTTGAATTTTATTCACAAAAAAACTCGTCTTCTAAAAGAAGACGAGTAAATACCCGTGTTACCACTTCAATTTGTTGCTATTTTTGCAAAAAGCAACCTCTAGGAGTACGCTTAATAATTATAAGTTATACTCGCTTGCTGTAATGGGCAATCCCATCGCAGTCTTACGACTAATGCCGCTCGGTGCGCCGCTCTTGGAGCCATCTTGGGCAAATTTTCATCTGTGCTTTTTCAGCTGTCAGCACTCTCTGAAAGATGAAAAATTTACTTACTCTCTCCGTCATCGCGTTTACGAATAATATTTATGCTATCATGTTTACAGTTGATTGTCAAGATGGAATTTTTTGAATGGATGATGTCTTAATGACAAATTGATTTTAGCAGCAAGAGATTCTTGCGGCTAAAGCCTAATGCAGCAAAAATGAACTTATTCATTTGATGGATAGATTATATTATAATAAGTTTGTAAAAACAAATAAAAACATTTAATAAGGAGGAATTTGCATGAACAAGCCAATGACAGAAAAAATTTTAGTATTGGGAATTGATGGAATGGATCCGCGCTATACGAAAAAACTTCTTGCTATGGGCAAAATGCCCAATACGAAAAAATTGATGGATAGAGGGGCATATCGTGAAGATTTAATGATGCTCGGCTCTCATCCAACTATTACCCCGCCAATGTGGACGACTTTATCAACAGGTGCTCATCCAGTTACTCATGGAATCACTTGCTATAATCGACAATCCGATAAAGGATTGGAGTGGGTAGAATATAATTTTGATTCTCGAAAATGTAAAGCAGAACAACTTTGGAATGTATTTGCAGAAGCTGGTAAAAAAACATTGGTATTTCATTGGCCGGGGTCTTCTTGGCCGCCAACTTCCGACAATGAGAATTTATTCGTTGTTGATGGAACTAACCCGCCTTGCGTTAATGGTCTGGCTCGTGTTGATGGTGAATTTTTATTTTTGGCTGATGAAAATATAGAATATCCGATTTTTAAAGAACGAGCTGCTTCTGATAGTAATATTCCTTGTGTGGTTAATGATTTATCTACGAGTGATTTGCAGTTGGATACCAGTCAAGCTATGGGACATCAGAAAAAAGTAATGCTTTCTGCTGAAGAAGGCGAAGGCGTTGTTTCAGTATTGCCGGTTGATGTAGTTTTATCACCAATTAAAACGGCTGAAGGTTGGATAAATGTTCCAGAAGACGCAAAGGAATTTACTCTTTTGCTGTCACAAGGATTATTGCGCAGAGTAGGATTGATTTTGCGCAATGGACGAGGAGAATATGACCGTATTGCATTATATAAAAATAAAAAAGCAATGGAACCTATTGTTGTTTTAGAGAAAGATCAATTTACGCCGTACGTTTTTGATGATGCGCAAGTGGATGATAAATTGACGCCAGCTTTTCGCAATATGCGTTTATTGGAATTAGCCCAAGACGGTACGCAATTAAAGTTATGGGTTTCTCCTGCTGTAGATCTTAATAATGATGATTTATGGTCGCCTAAACGTTTATATCAAGAAATTACGCAAAATGTGGGTTATCCTCATCCCTTTTCTTTTATGGGTGGTTCCGATAAGAAATTGATTAAAGATTGTACAGGGGCTAACTGGTGGGCTATTGGTAAGTGGCAAGCAGATAGTATCAATTATTTAATTGAACATGAAAAGATTGATGTGGTATTTTCACATTATCATAGTGTTGATTTGCAAGGTCATATGATTGTGAAATATTTAAAAGAAAAGAATCTGCCGGGGCAAAAATTAACAGAAGCAGAATATATTGAATTATTTGATTTTGTTTATCAGCAGGCAGATGATTATATTGGAGAGTTTCTACATTTGTTGGATAAAAATTGGACGATTCTTTTGGTGAGTGATCATGGGCAAGTTTGTCCAGAGCATGAACATCATTTATTAGGCGATCCTAATGGCGTTAATGTTCGTGTACTGCAAAAATTAGGCTATACTGTGCTCAAGTATGATGAAAATGGCGAAGAAATGCATGAAATTGATTGGAGTAAAACAAAGGCGGTGGCGACTAGAGCTAATCAGATTTACTTAAATCTCGTCAATCGCAACCACGGGCGAGGTATTGTTCCATTAGAAGAACAATATGAGTTGGAAGAAGAAATTATGACAGCATTATACAGCTATCGTGATGAAACAACTAATAAACGTGTTATTGCTTGTGCTTTGCGTAACCGTGATGCCGTTTTATTAGGATTAGGCGGTTCAGAATGCGGCGATATTATTTACTGGACAGCAGAAGGCTATAATATGGATCATGGCGATTCTTTATCAACTACACAAGGTTATGCTGAAACCTCTGTTTCGCCAATTTTTATAGCGGCTGGCTGTGGGATTAAAGAAAATTTTTTAACGACTCGCATTATTCGTGAAGTTGATGTTGCTCCGACAGTAGCGGCTTTGGGCGGTGTCAGAATGCCTAGAGAATGTGAAGGTGCGCCAGTTTATCAAATTTTTTCGGAACAATATTAGTCTAAGTGATATTCAGCAAGCCGGTTTTGAACTGGCTTGCTGAAAGTAAAGGCAATTATTTATGTTATTTAAGGAGGCATAAATATGGAAACAGGCAGAGCAAAAAAAGTTGACTTGCATTATTTTCATTTGTTAGTTGTAGCTTTGTTGATTTTAGGGTTTGGATATTTACCGACTTTTTCAACAGTTACACCTTATGGTATGAAAGCGTTAGGTTGTTTTTTGGGGATTATTTATGGTTGGGTTTTTGTCGATATGCTGCAAACTGCTTTATTGGTTCTTGTTTTAGTACCGTTTACTGGTTTGATTACAGCCGATGGTTTGATTAGCGCTGGTTTTGGTAATGTGATTACAATGCAGGTCTGTTTCGTTTTGATGCTTTTTTCGGTTATGACACAGACAGAAATCCCACTAAAAATTACGAATCGTTTGCTTGGTATGAAAATTTGTTTAGGTAGACCATGGGTCTTTTTTGGGGTTTTAATGTTTGCTACTTGGCTGGTTAGTTTAATTGCTGGCGGGATTATTCCTTTATTTATTGTTTTTCCTATTGTCATCAGTCTTTGTGAAGAATATGGTTTAGAAAGATATGGAAAAACGTCAACTACTTTGTTTATAGGCGTGCTTTTAGCTGATTGTATTGGTCAAATGTGTATACCTGTGCGTGGTATGCCGCTTATTTTAATGACAATGTATAAAACAGTAGATTCTGCCGCTGTTTTTCCTATTGCGACTTATATGGTATTTGCTATTGTTTTGACGCTTTTCATTTGTTTATGTGGACTTATTATGATGAAATATTTATTGAGAGTTGATCTTAGTCAACTGCTTAATATTGATACCAATAATTTTAAAAGCAAAAATAATCATTTCAATAAACGAGAAAAAATGATCCTGACGATTATTATTGTTGTGATGATTTTAATGATTTTGCAAGCTACTTTTCCACAGATGGCAATTCGTGAATTTTTAGCGAAGTTTGGAACGATTGGTTTTTGTTTTATTGGAATGTTGGCGATGTTATGGTTAAAAGCAGAAGGCGAACCTTTGACAACAATGGTTGAAATGGCTAAAGGCTTATCATGGGATACTTTGCTGACAGTCGCTGCTATGCAACCAGTATTGGCGTTTATTTCTGCTGATGAGTCGGGCATAAAAGCCATGCTTAGCGATATTTGTGGTCCGATATTAACTGGGTTGTCACCAATCGTTTTTTCTATGATGATTATCATTATTTGTGGATTTTTAACTAATTTTTTAAATAATGCAGCTTGTTGTTTGATGTTTTTTCCTTTGATTGCTATTTATGCGCCACAAATGAATTTGAGCGCTATTGGTTTGGCTTCTATATTGATTATCATGAGTCATGTTGCTTTTGCTACACCAGCCGCTTCTTTTTATTCTCTAATTGCTTTTGGTTATACGAATTGGATTAAAGCCAGCAGTTTTATGAAATTATCGCTTTTGCTTTTAATACCATTATTGATATTAGGGGCTTTTGGCGGATACTTTTTACAGATGATTCTTTTTTAATACGTTATCATGAGGAAGGCAGCTATCTGATTTGATATAGCTGCCTTTTAGTTTTTATTGGTTGATAATTTAATAATATAATGCTTGCTCTAAAGGATGATATTGTTCTTTTTGTTGTCTCAAGGCAATGATGAGAAAGCCACAGTCTTCTGCTAGTGGGATTCGTTTTAATCCATAATGCGAGTATTCATTTTCAGCAATAGCCAATCCAATGCAGTGATTATCATCAACAGCTTGACGATAAAGCATAGGATTATTTTCAATAGTATAGTTAAAAGAACTAAAAAATTTGCTAAAATGATATAAAGAATGATCCAATAATTTTGAGTTTGCTATTTCTTGAGACGTTATTTTAGGATAAAAATATTTAAGCTGATATTTTGCCAATTTAGATAAAGGAATTTTAGATAAATGTGCTAAAGGGTGGTCAGAAGCAAGCTCACAATAAATATTCAATGTAGTAACTGTATGATAAGAAAAATTCTTGTCTAAAATAGCGAAATTATTGATTGAAGAATTTTTTTGTTCTTTTGTATAAAAAATAGCGCAGAATCCAAGCTCTGCTTGCTGGGCTAAAACAGCGTTGATAATATCTTCGTTGGTTGTAAACTCCAAAAAAACAGGTTCTAAGTCAATTTTGGAATGTAATAAACGGATTTTGTTGGCTAAGTAATTGGTTAAACTGACATAACTAACAGCAATAATCGGTGAAAAAGTTGATTTAAGATCGTCAGCGGGGAATAGTTCATCTAATGCATGAACAAAATTAGAAGAAATTTCAACAAGTGCCGCCCCTTTTGGGGTGAGACGGCTGCCACGATTTGTGGAAACAATTAAAGATGTGTTCAATTCTTTTTCCAAGGATTTGATTGAAGAGGAAAGCGCTTGATGAGAAATATGCAGTATTTCTGCTGCTTGAGTAATGGATTGACAGTGATTGAGCATGATTAAATATTTCAGTTGATCAATAGTCATGTTTAAGCCGTCCTTTTAAAATTTGGTTGAGTTTTATTATATAGCAAAGTATGACCTAATGCAAATAATCGTGATAGATATATTCTTATATCGCATTAGAAAAAGCGGTATGCGATATCAAAAATAAATAGACAAATTTTATGTTTATCGGGGGAACTGCTTATCAAAGCAGCTCCCCCGATTTAGATTATTTTGATACATGGTTTTGGAAAACAGCGCTAAATAACATCAATCTGAAAAGGAAACTTAAAACAGTCTAATAAATATATCAATATAGCTATGGGTATATATCTCTTTGCAAAAGTATATTACGTTGAGTATAGTATAGTTTTATTTCGTTGTGGATTGACAATAAACAGGGTTTTAACTAAAACTTTAAAAGAAAAATAAAAGTTATCAATAAAATACTCATATGAAGAATAAAAAATATGTGATATTTTAATAATAACAAAGATGCATCGATGAAAAATAAGGAGTGGTTATGGACAGAAAAATCTTATAATATTCAAATTACTAAAGTTTAAGAAGAAGGTGAGATAATGTCTAATACAAAGATGAGTGAAACGATGAAATTTTATTTAGTGATAGGTATTTCTTTTTTGATCATGGTCATTGTCGGTCGTTTACCTCCCTTTGGACAAATGACCGTTTATGGAATGCAGTTGTTAGGCATATTTCTTGGCTGTATTTTTGGCTGGCTGTTAGGAATTGTTGTGCCAGTGTCGTTGCTTGGCATTATAATGGCAGGATTTTTGGTTTCTGGGCAAACCGTTGACAGCATGATGATTGCTGTACAAAGTACGCAAATGCTTTTAGTTGTTTTTTGGGCGTTAATTTTTGTTTATGGTTTGGGAAAATGCGGTCTTTTAAATTTTTTGGCAGTGAAAATGATGTCAATCAAGTGGTGTGTCAAATCACCATGGCATTTAGCAGTGTCGTTATGGATCTGCACGATGGTTTGCGCTGCATTTTCCAGCCAGCCTTTTGCAACGATGATTTTGATGTTCAGCATATATTATAGTGTTGCTAAAAAAATAGGTGCAGAAAAGAAGACTGGCTATACTGCTTTTGTGCTGGTAATTATTACAGCTGTTTCTGCAATTGCAGTGGGGATGGTTCCTTATTCTAGTATGATTTTAATGTCGCTTTCTATTATGTCTGCTACTATTCCCGGAATTGCTTATAATATTCCTTTAATTTGTGCAATAAATTTTTTGACGACTGTAGGATTTATTGCGTTGTGCGCTATTGTACTTAAAATTATGATAATGACGCAAGTAATTAAGTTAGAATTTTCTATAGAAAGTGCATCAAATTTAGTAGAAGCTACAGCAGTATTTGATACGAAAGTAAAATGGGGATTCTTTTATGTTATTTTTTTAGTGGTAGCCATGCTATTGCCCAATTTTCTTTCTACAGATAACGTAATAAGTTTGTTGCTGAATCGAATTGGAATGGTTGGAAAATTTGTTCTTATCGTTGTCATGATGTGTTTAACAACAGTAAATGGAAAACGGCTCGTAGATTTTGAGCAGGCAATGCGAGAGGGCGCCGTAAACTGGCAAGTTTATTTTATGATGGGAACAGCGTTAGTAGTTTCTGGTCAATTAGTAACTGACCAAGCAGGCTTGGCATTAACTATCAAAAGTGTTGTTGACGGTATTATTGGCGATATGAGCGTTTATGTGCTTGCTTTATTGATTATTGTCGTTGGCTTAGTGCTTACTAATTGTGTTACCAATATTGTAGCGATGAATTTAATTATTCCTCTCTTAACGACATTTATGATGATGAAAGGGGTCAATCCTGCGTTATTAGTCGGGCTTGCTGGCATAATTTTAGATCATGGTCTGATATTGCCGTCAGGATCTCCACTCGGTGCATTTATTCATGGCAATAGCGAATGGATGTCTTCTAAACAAGTTTATTTGTATGCGAGTTGTGCGGCAATATGTTTGGCTATTAGTTGCGCTCTAATCGGCGTTCCTATTGCGTTAATGTTTGCTCAATAGATGTAAAAATCAGAAAGAAATTTGTTGATCAAAGCAAACCTTAGGCGACAAAATTTAGTGATATGTTATCTTTTTTAAATTTTTATAAGATAAATAATAAATTAGGAGAGATGCTTTATGAAAAGAACGTCAGGTTATAATGACAAAATTTTAGTATTGGGGGTAGATGGTTTAGATCCAAGATACAGCAAAAAAATGTTGCGTGAAGGGAAAATGCCTAACTTACAAAAATATATTGATAGAGGCGCTTGTCGTGAAGACTTGGTTATGCTGGGAGGACATCCTACTGTTACACCACCAATGTGGACTACGCTGTCGACGGGCTGTTATGCTAACGTTCATGGTATTACTGGTTATAATCGTCAGGGCAGTGATTTAGATAAAATTATTGGCAATTTTGATTCGCATAATTGCAAAGCAGAACCTATTTGGAATATTTTTGCAGAAGCTGGCATTAAGACGGCAGTATTCCATTGGCCGGGAAATTCTTGGCCGCCAACCAGTGACAGTGAAAATTTAATTGTTTGCGACGGCTCTACGCCCGGAGGATTAGGTATGGGTGCGGCGACAGTTGCTGATGAATTTATGGTAGTGGCTGATGTAAAAATTGAGAGTGCCGCTTTTGCTCCTTCCGCAACAGCTGATTTGGATAAAGCGTGCATTGTTAAACCGGAAGATTGCATTGCGAAACCGTCTTCTTCCGATCTTGTTAAAGATGTACGTGAAAAAACCAATATGATCATTGATTTTTTAGATGGATTAAATGCTGCTTGCGCACCAGATTTGCTTTCAGTAGCATTATCACCCATAACGGAACCGAAAAATTGGGCAATTACTGTGCCAGAAGGCGCAAAAGAATTTACACTATTATTATCAAAAGGTTTAATTCGTCGTTGCGGCTTAGTTTTACCAAATGAACAAGGCATTTATGAGCGTGTTGTCCTTTATAAAAATAAAAAAACAGCAGAACCTTTTGCCATATTGGAAGAAGGCAAAATTAAATCTCAAATTCATGAGCAAGCGGTTGTTGGTGACGGGGAATATAAAGATGCCAATTACAATATGAAATTGCTATCTCTTGCCAAAGATGGCAATCACTTGGAGATATATATTTCTAGTGCTACAGATATGCATGCTGATTATATTTTTTCACCAAGCAATATTTTCTATGATATTGCCGAAAATGTCGGTTATATTGCGCCAAGTTCTTATGTTGGCAATCATGATTCCAAAATTGTTACCGATTGTATGTTGGACAATTGGAATATCGTTGTTGATTGGCAAAGTGCTGCCATTCATTATTTGATTGATCAAAAAGGCGTACAGGCTGTTTTTTCTCATTGTCACAGCATTGATATGCAAGAGCATAGATTTATACGCTTTATGACCAAAGGCGATAAGGACTATGATATAGAATTTGGTGCTAAAGATGAAGAGCAGTATCAGAAATTTATGGATGATATTTATTTACAGATTGATAGATATTTGGGTAGTTTTTTACATTATTTAGATGATGGTTGGACTATTATTATTACTTCTGACCATGCACAAGTTTGTCCAGCTCATCGTCCACCAATGCTCGGTGATCCACAAGGCGTTAATGTTGGCGTTATGCAAGAACTGGGTTATACTGTTTTGAAAGTTGATGAAAATGGCAAGCAGTTGCGGGAAATTGATTGGGAAAAAACAAAAGCTGTTGCTAATAGAGAATGTAATATTTATATCAATTTGAAAGGTAGAAATCCTCATGGCTGCGTTGAACCAGCGGATAAATATGAATTAGAAGAACAAATTATGACTGATTTATATGGCTATAAAGATAAAAAAACAGGAAAACGTGTCGTTGCCTTGGCATTACGCAATAAAGACGCTGTTCTTTTAGGCTATGGCGGACCAGAATGTGGCGATATTTGTTACTGGATTGCTGAAGGATATAATATTGACCATGCTGATGGTTTAGCTACAGCTTATGGTGATTGCGAAACCAGTTTGTCGCCTATCTTTATTGCCGCAGGTAAAGGTATTAAAGAGGGTTATACGACAGAACGTTGGATCAGACAGATTGATTTAGCGCCTACGGTGGCCGTTTTGGCAGGCGTAAGATTTCCAGCGCAATGTGAAGGAGCGCCCATATATCAAATTTTAGATGAAGAATTGTAATTTGTTCAATGAAGAAAAATATGACCAATTGAACATAGTTGCTGTTATGATAAGAATAACGATAGCTAAATGCAGGGGTAGTTTTTTAAACTGCTTCTGCAAATGTTTTTCAAAAATAGATTGCTTATTTTGTTTTATGTGGTTATGGTCAATAATTTGTGACTAAGGAGGGGTGTAAAATGATTTTAGATTTTCGTTTGCGTCCACCTTTTGGCGGAATTGAAAATAGTCTTTTATTTGATGCTAATTATGTTGAACATTTTTCTGGAATGTTTCACGTGAAACCGGAACAATCAGTTTATCATAAGTCAATGGAAATGCTATTGGAGGAAATGGAGTCAGTAGGCTGTACCAAAGGATTTGTACCTTATCGTTATAGAGATGGTAAAAATGATGAATTTGTTCGCAGTATAGTAAAATATAATGGCAAATTTATTGGTGCGCTTGGAGTAGAATATGCTCAATGTGAGGAAACGCTAAATAATATTGAACAGTACGTTATAAATGGTCCATTAACAGCAGTAAATATGGAGCCCAGTATGTCTCCGATAGCAGTGTGCGTTGATGATACATCACTTTTTTATATTTACGAAAAATGTCAGAAAGAAAATATCAGCATAGTACTCACTTCAAATGCTACAAGACCACAGCATTTTGCGCCAGAAAGGTTATCTCATGTTTTTGATACATTCCCTCAATTAAAAGTTATTTTAACTCATGGTTGTTTGCCATGGACGGATGCTGTATGTCAGTTGATGTATTTTCATAAAAACTTATATGTTTCCCCGGATTGTTATTTACTCGGTGGAGCAGGACATCGTGATTTTATTGATGGCGCCAATACAATGATACCAGAACAGATTATTTTCGGTTCTGCTTATCCAGCAGTTCCCATTGGTTCAGCCATTGAATATTATCATCATTGTGGTTTCCGTTCAGAAGTTCTTGAAAATGTCATGTATCATAATGGCATGCGCGCTTTAGGATTGGAATCAGAAAGTAATCATTGGCATATGGAAATGTATCATTAGAAAAATACTCGCTTTGTTAAAAATAGTATGTTATGATAAAAAAGGGGTGAATAAAATGAAAGTTATAGCGATAAACGGAAGTCCGCGAAAAAATTGGAATACTGCACAATTATTACAATCGGCTATAAAGGGCGCTCAATCGATGGGGGCTGAAACTGAGTTGATTTCGTTGTATGATTTGCGCTATACCGGTTGTATCAGTTGTTTTGCCTGCAAGCGTAAAGATGTGAAAGAATTGTGTCGTTGTTATCTAAAAGATGAATTGACGCCAGTATTAGAGAAAGTGTTGCAGAGCGATGTTTTGCTTTTGGGCAGTCCTATTTATTTAGGAGATGTTACTGGAATGATGCGCAGTTTTCTGGAACGACTGGCTTTTTGTACGCTTTCTTATGATGACTATACCATGCGAATTTTTGATGGTTGTATTCATTCGGCGTTTTTCTTTACCATGAACGGAAAAGAAAGCATCTATGAACAAGTTCTTCGTCAGAACACTGATTTATTAAAAAGATTGGGCGGAAGCAGCGAATATTATGTTGCTGAGAATACGCTTCAGTTTAATGATTATTCTCGTTATCGAGCAGCGGCTTTTGACGAGGAAGGCAAAAAGAAATATCATGAACAGCAATTTCCTAAGGATTTGGCGGCTGCTTTTGAAATAGGCGCGCGACTTTGCCGCAAAATGAATGGTTAAAGATAACATTAGAGGACGTATTGAACAGTGCTCATTAGTCCGTTGTTCAATACGTCCTCAATATATATCTGAAGAAAAGTTTTAAAGGGAGGCAAGCAAATGATTTAAAAAAATTTTGCTTTTTTCACTTAAAATGGTATTTTTAAGTTTACTATAACCGAAATAACAGGAAATATCTTTACCTGCTAGATTGATAACTTTGAGATCATTACTAATCGTGTTATTTTTAGTGGCCGTAGCCATCGCAAAGGTATTTTTTTCACGTAATTTTTTTTCATATAAAGCAGGATAGCGTATATGGTTTATGGTGATATTATTGTCAAATAGGGTTCCATAAACGCGATCGGCGTCAAAATAATCTCCTTGTGTATATTCTAAAATGAGTAAATTATAACCCGAGAGGCATTTAATATTAATGGTTTTATTTTTAGCCAAAGGATTTTTGTTGTTGAGCAAAATTTGCATTGGCAGCAGCAAAAGCGGAATGAATTCCAGTTGTTTGTCAAATTCACGAATGCTGCGTCCGTTTAAGTAAGTATCTGTCATCAAGCAAAATTCATGATTTTTCTTAAGTAAATCGTCAAGACAATCTTCAAATTTTAAAATTAAAGGGACAAGTCTATTGGATGAATAATTTTTTGCTTCGCTAATCAAGAAATTAGTTAAAAGATTTTCAACGACGCCCGGAATGCATAAAAAAGAATAGTCCTCTATTTTACTATCTTCTCTACCGATTTCTTTTATCTTTTCTAAAAACTCCAAACCTGTCTTTAAAAATTTATCCCCTTTATCGGTTAGATAACTGCCGCTGTGCGTATGGTTTAGCAGTTTATAGCCAATTTCATTTTCTAGTTTTTTTATAGAAGTACTTAAAGCTTGTATAGATATACACAGATTTTTGGCAGCCATATTCAACGATTTTGTTTCGGCGACTTCTTTTAAATAGTCAATCTGCTCTGTTCTCATTGTTAAACCTCCTTAAAATCTGCTTGCTGCTCATTTATGTCGTTATTTTTTCCATCTTGCTGATAACGACTGCTACAACAATGAGCATAATACCAAAAATCATCTTGTTGGTAAACTGTTCGTTCAAAATTAGAATCGAGAAAAATAAACCAAAAACCGACTCCAAAGAAACAATAATGGAGGAGCGGGTAGCGGTGGTAAATTTTTGGGCGAAATTCTGTACTGACGAAGCGATAGCAGTATTGATAAAGAGTAAATAACCTAGCGCTAATCCGCTTTCTGACGAGATTTCAATCAAAGGCGGTTCAAAGACAATACCTAACATAAGTCCAATACTGCCTGCGGAAAGCAGCTGAAAAACTGAAATTTGCAAAGGATCGTATTGCCGGACAATACGTGAAATCAGCACCATATGCACAGCGAAAAAAATAGCGGATAAAATAGAAAGCCCGTCGCCAAAACCGATAGTTAAATTTTCATTTAAACTCAAAAAAGCAATACCAATAAGCATGATGATCCCTGCCAAAATGCTGGCAAGCTGCGGACGACGTTTTAAGATTACCCATGAAATAAACGGAATAAAAAGCGTATAAGAAGCGACCAAAAAGGCCTGTTTGCCCGGAGTGGTATATTGCAAAGCGAAAATTTGCATACCTTGCCCGATTAGCAGAAACATGCCTAATGCCAGTCCAACTTTAATGGTTTGACGGTCAGCATGGCGTATTTTTGACCATAAAATAACGGAAAGAATCAGTCCTGCGCCTAAAACGCGAATACCTAATAAATAAAAAGGCGTAATACTATTAAGCGCGATTTTACTGGCGACAAAGCCACCGCCCCAAATGACAGCGACCAAAAGTAACGCGCTGTCGGCCGCCAGTGCTCGTTTTTGCATTTTATTCATCAAGCGTCACCTCTATGTTTTCGATATGATTACACTTTATACCATTTGTTTGTTTTTTTCAATCAAATTTTTTGCTGGTTTTTAGGAAAACTTTTGAGATGAGTTCTTGCGTATTTGGAGTAAATGATGTACCATAAACAAATAGATAAAGGAGATGATTGCCATGGTTAACCGCAATGATCTTTGTTGGTGCGGCAGCGGCAAAAAATATAAAAAATGTCATTTGCCTCTTGATGAAAAAATAGCGTATTTTGAACGACAGGGTTTTTTTCTTCCACGCAAAGATATGATTAAGACGCCATTACAAATCGCAGGTATTCGGGAAAGCGGTTTGCTTAATAATGCAATTTTAGATGAAGTTGCTGCCAATATTCATATTGGCATGAGTACAGCGGAAATTGATCGCCTTGTGGCGGAAAAAACAAAAGCGTTGGGCGCTATTGCAGCACCGCTGGGTTTTGAAGGGTTTCCTAAGAGTACCTGCACATCGATCAATAATGAAGTTTGTCACGGTATTCCCCATGAACAAATCATTTTAAAAGACGGCGATATTGTTAATGTAGATGTGTCGACTATTTATCAGGGATACTATGCTGATGCATCGCGAATGTTTATGTTGGGTGAAGTTTCATCAGAGCGAAAAAGATTGGTAGAAGTAACTAAAGAATGTTTGGATTTAGGTTTGGCAGCGGCAAAACCGTGGGCATTTTTAGGTGATATTGGTTATGCTATACAAACTCATGCAGAAAATAATGGCTATTCGGTAGTGCGTGAATTGGGGGGACATGGCGTCGGTATTGAATTTCATGAAGAGCCTTTTGTGCAGCATGCGGGACAGCAAGGAACGGGACTGATGCTGGTGCCGGGGATGGTTTTTACTATTGAGCCTATGATTAACGGAGGCAAAGCTGGCGTATATATTGATGCGGATAATCATTGGACAGTCTTGACCGAAGATGGACAAGATTCTGCTCAATGGGAATATACAGTTTTGATTACCGAAACGGGAGCGGAAATTTTAGCTAGTTAAATAGAATTGGTTATAAAATAGTAAACTCCAATAGAAATACAGCTTTAATTGGGCAATTTTTTATTGGAGTTTTGTTGAAAACAAGGCTATTTTTAAGTTTGATCGATTTTATTTGCCATGGTATATGATGATGATTTGTGCATCCGGTGAATACATTTTCCCACCTTTATTGATTTTTCACCATTAATACTAATTGAAGCTTCTCGACCATTTTTGGGTAATAATCCGAACTTTAAATCATGCATACTGATGCAAGTAATATTACGAAAGCCTACATTTTGAAGTATTTCTTGTACAGTAATATAATTTTGCTTTGAAAAAGGTTCTAGTACTTTAGGAAACTTGATCTCTCCTTTTTTCGCGGAGAGATTCCATTGCTATTCATTTTTAATAACTCCTTTTATTTATTATAGTATTTTAATATTTTACTTTTTATAGTATATAGTTGATATTTAATGATATAATAATATTTTGCAACATACGAGATATTTTGTAAAAACGGAAATATTTTATAAAGAAGAGTCGTCGAAACGATAATTTTCGGCGGCTCTTTTGGTTGTTATTGATAAATTTGAAAACTGAACAAATCTTCCAGTTCGTTTTGATTTAGTTGCGTAAGGAAAGTTTGTCCTTCGGTAATAATAGCATCGGTCAAATTTTTTTTCTTATTTTGCAGAATTTCAATTTTTTCTTCGATGGTATCTTTAGCTATTAGTTTGATGACATGGACTTTTTTATCCTGTCCGATACGGTGAGCGCGGTCAGTGGCTTGGTTTTGAGCGCTGATATTCCACCAAGGGTCAAAATGGATGACGGTATCAGCGGCAGTTAGATTCAAACCTACGCCGCCAGCTTTTAAAGAAATTAAGAAAACAGGAATGCGACCGTCATTGAATTGGCTGACCATATGCATACGAGCGCTGCTTTTGGTGGCGCCAGTCAGCATAAGATAATCAATTTGCTGCTTTTTTAATTCATCGGCAATTAAATCCAGCATAGTGGTAAATTGACTGAAGATCAGAATTTGACTGCCGCTCTGTATTTTTTCGTTGATAATAGTTAAACACAATGTTAATTTACTGGAGGGTTGGTTATAATTATCCAAAAACAGTTTGGGCGAACAACAGGCTTGTCTTAGGCGAGTCAATAACGCTAAGATTTTGATTTGACTGCGTTCAACGCCGTTGGCAGCGATTTCTTCGAGGAATGTTTTTTGGCTTTGCGCTAATTGCGCATGATAAATTTTTTCTTCTTCTTTATTAAGTTGAGCATACATAGTGCTTTCAATTTTGTCAGGTAGCTCGGTGAGCACGTCTTTTTTCAACCGCCGCAGTAAAAACGGTGTTACTTGTCGCTGCAAATGTTTTAACCGTTCTCTGTCATCATAACGAGTAATGGGGATTTCATAAATGGATTTGAATTTCTGCCATTTTAAAAGATATCCTGGCATGACAAAATCCATAATGCTCCATAGATCAGCCAGTGAATTTTCCATCGGTGTGCCAGTAAGGGCAAAGCGGACGCGGCTGTTCAACGATTTAATGGATTGGGCGTTTTGCGTATAGTGATTTTTGATATACTGGGCTTCATCAGCAATGCAAAATTCGAATTCCAAATCGTGATAGTTGTCAATATCGCGTTTTAAAGTATCATAAGAGGTGATAACGATTTCACCAGCAGCAATATTTTTCAACTGATTTTTACGATCTTCCGCAGTACCAGCAATCATACGATAAGATAATTCTGGTGCAAATTTCGTTATTTCTGCTTGCCAATTATAAATTAGTGATGTTGGTGCGACAATGATACTAGGTTTGGTTGCTTCTGGCAGTTCACTCAGTAAAAAAGCGATAGCTTGAATAGTTTTTCCTAAACCCATATCATCAGCTAAAATACCGCCAAAATTGTAATAAGATAATGTTTTTAGCCAGCGATAGCCCAGCAGTTGATACTGCCTTAGCTGCGTTGAAAGTCCGGCAGGAACATCGAAATCAGTATCAATGGGCTTTAAAATATCACGCACCATATCTTTATAAGAATGGCTTTTGTGTGTCGTTACTTCCGGTGTTTCTTCTAAAAGGTCGTTTAAATACAAGGCACGGTAAGCGGGGAGTTTTAGTATGCCTTTATTTAAGGCTTTGGCGTTTAAATCAAAATCAGTCAGCATATCATTAAGTAATTTTGTTGAAGGGTTGACGATATCCAAAAAAGTGTTGTCTTTGAGTATGACGTATTTTTTTCCTGCTTGGTAAGCTTTGATTACCGTTAGCAGTTCTTCGGTAGAAAATTTGCTCTCGTCAAATTTAAGTTCAATGATGCCTTTTGTCATGGTAATATCCATAGATAAACTAAAGGAATGTTTGGCTTTCATTTTCTCCAGCTTATCTTCTACCATAATTTGTGCCAAAGGCAATAATTCATTGAGTCCTTCAGTTAAAAATTCGTAAATACTTTCTTCACCAATCAAAAGATATTCATCTTCATTGACCGAAAAATGATATTTTAGCAGAAGGGCTAAAATTTGATACTCTTTGGTTTTTTCGCGGTAAGGGACTAAAGATTCTTCAGGCTCAGCTAAAGGGTTGATTACGATGTCGCCGTAGTAAAATTCTACTCGTCCTCGTACGGAATTAGTTTGCGGATAATCAAAATAAAGGCAGGCGTTTAGCGTTGCCGGCGTTAATTTTTCGATAATTTTGTCATCAATATGAAATTGCACCAATTTTTGCGCTTGTGGATAAACCAATCCCAAAAAAGCAGACAGTTGTTGGTCAGAAAAAATGAGCTGTTCCTCACGATCGTGCTTTAAATTATGTAGAATAGGAAAAATGATGCGGCAAAATGATTCGCTACAACGATAAAAATGCTTAGAATAGATAAAATAGCTGTATTTTAACGTTTGGTATAACAAATAATGGCTCAAATTACAGTTTAGTCGATAATTACTGTCCCCATCTTCTACAATAGTGATTTTGAGTTCGGGATCTTCGTCAATAAAAATAACTTGGTCTTTATGTAAACGAGAAAGTGACATTTCTGGTGCTGTTTTATCTAAATGGTAGTCAAAAAAATGATCAAAATTGTTGGGATTTAGATATAATTCACGACCAAATACTTGTCCTTTAGGAATGTAATAATGACTAAGTCCCACTAAAGTGTCTACTGTAGCGTTGGTTTCTATGATTAGATCCAAATAAAATAAACTGTCTTGGTGAAAATTTTCTCGCACATGGGCAAATTCCAATCCTTTACCGTAGCGGAATATTTCACCGTTTCGCATACGGTCAGCAAATTGATGGAGGCTCTTTAGCACATATGGTTTTTTAATGCCGATAGTGAAAGTGAGATAAAATTGATGATTATGATTGTCATAAAAGAGCTGAGGCAGCAAATGAACTTTGTCAAAAGTCGTCAAAGAGTTATCGAAGTTTGGCTGATATTGCCGCAGCAATTGTTCTGTCCAATAATGGGCTAGACTGTTATGACGAGGACGCGTAGGTGTAGGCGAATTATCATTCTGCAATTTTTCAATTTCTTTTAAAAAGGCCACTAAATGTTTGCAAAGTGGTCGTTCTCCCCACATTTCAAAAGCTGGACAATCACAATGAGCCGTGATGAGCTGGTTATGGCGAAAGATAACCATGGTTTCATAAGTGCCGTTATTGCCGACAACGATACCGCTGGCGATTAAGTTTAATTGATTAGGCTGATTTTGGGTCGTGGTTATTTTGATTTTGTCGACAGCATTTTTTGAAAAATAGTACAAACCTTTAGTAATAGTATCTTGATTAAAAGCTTTTTGTTCAATCAGTTGATCAAAATCCATAGCGTTCTCCTTTGGATAAAATGTGTGATAAAATTATTATAGCATACTTATAGGATTTTTTCGTCCAATAAAGAAAAGTTTATCTTGATGATTTCTATAAAGGACGTTCTTTTTCAACAAAAAAGGTTCCAAGCTGTTAACTTTGGAACCTTTTATTAAAGAAATTTTTTAGTATAGTAATCCGCTTAATGCCAAAACAATCTGTGCCAAAGAAGGCAACATTAGTCCAATACAAAGCAAAATTACCAGAACGATTAGGACAGCTTTTTGTGCTTTTTTGGCATTTTTGTGGTTCATAATCTTCAATCGCTTCCCCTTTACTGAAGTTCATTAGTGTAAATAGTTTTCAATACCGTGCAATACTAAGCCGCCGTCGCCAACAGCTGTCGTTACTTGACGAAGTTTTTTTGCCCGTACATCGCCAACAGCAAATACGCCGCTGATATTAGTTGCCAAATTTTCATCAGTGAGAATATATCCTTGCGGATCAACGTCTAATTCCGGTGGGAAAAAATCATTGTTAGGCAAATAACCAACAAAGATAAAAACACCGTTAATATCCAAAATTGATTTTTCACCGGTTTTTTGATTGCTCAGTGATAGTTGTGATACTTTATCGGTACCGATAATATCATCGACAATGGTATCATAAATGATATCTAATTTGTCGTTGGCTAGAGCGCGTGATTGTGCCATTTTGTTGGCGCGCAACTGATCGCGGCGGTGAATCAAAGTAACTTTTGAGCACATTTTGGTTAAGTATAGCGCTTCTTCTACAGCAGTATCGCCGCCGCCTATGACAGCTACGGGTTGGTCTTTAAAGAAAAAGCCGTCGCAAGTAGCACAATAAGAAACGCCGCGCCCACGGAATTTCCCTTCATTGTTAACGCCTAATGTTCGTGGATGAGCGCCGGAAGCAATAATGACAACTTTGGCTTCATAAGTGCCATTATTGGTTGTTACTTTCTTGATATCACCGTGAAAATCTACCGATTGTACATGTTCATAAAGCATTTCTACTCCAAAAGTCTGCGTTTGCTCAAAAAATTTCAGCATTAGTTCCGAACCGCTGATACCCGTGGGAAAGCCGGGATAATTTTCGATCAGATCAGTGGTAGCCGCCTGACCGCCGGGAACGCCTACTTCGATTAACCCTGTTTTGTAGCCAGCTCTAGCGGTATAAACGCCAGCAGTCATGCCAGCAGGTCCTGCGCCAATAATCAAAACGTCATACATTGCTAATAACCTCCTTAATAACTGTACTGTCTTTTATATTATCGCATATTTGGTAAAAAAATGCACTGTTTAATTTTATTTTTTGTTTTTCTTTGTTGTGCCTATCTGCGTATCAGATGATATGATGATAATTTATGTATTTTTTTTGAATGTTTGTATCGTATAATATGAATTACCTTCAATCATGATTTGAAATAAGATTAGTTCTATTAAAATTTCGTCGGATTTCCTGAATGAAAATGTTTTCTAAAGGGTTAATGTTGTTTTGTGTTTTGATAATACTGCAAGCTAATTGATATTTTTCTTTGAAAGGAATTAAAATGATTCCTTTTTTATTCATCCTTTCTTCAAGATTGAGCAACTGTCGCGGAAGTACGGTTATAGCTTGATTTTCGCTGACAAGTTGGATGACTGCTTGCCATTTTGTCGTCATTAACCGGATTTTGATTGATGAGGAATCATCATGTAGTTGAGATTTTCGATGCAATTGGTTAATAGTAAATAAATTGTTAGCGCTTATTGCTAAAGGATATTGAAAAAATTCCTCGTTGCTAATGTGTTTCTTTTTGCTTAGTGATGATTGAAGTGATACACCGATACATAAATCGTCTAAAAATAATCTTTCATACCAAATATTTTTTTCGCTGTCGCTATTAACATTTTTGGTATATTCTCCTGTAATATAACAAAAAATGCCGATGCTATTGGTTTGGCATATTTCTGTTAATATGTCAGCATTAATATTTTTTTCTATTAAATTGATTTCTGCTTTTGGATAAAGCATATTGCAGTGAAAAACGACAGGTGCAACAAAATGATCTAAAATCATAGAAGAACAATATACGTTAAGAGAACCTGTTATAATAGGTGTTTTTTCATAAGTAGTGTCGTTTTCCATTTTCCAGCAAATGGTTTTTAAATCTCCAAAATTTTGAAGTACTTTCAATGTAGCTTCATAAAAGATAAGTCCTTTTTGAGTTACTTCGATTCCTTTAGGTGTACGAATAAAGAGTTGAACGCCTATTTCTGTTTCTAAATTGTATAAGGCTTGACTAAGCGCTTGTTGGGTAATGAATATTTTATTCGCGGCTTTTGAGATTGACTTTGATTCTACTACTTCTTTAAAATACCATAGCTGTTCGATACGCAAATGATCATCTCCTCAAAGGGTGATAAGTTGAAAATTCTATGTCGATAAGGTATAGTAGGTTTAATTAGATTTTTACTATTTTATAATTAATATTATTATACCATATTTTTCATTAATATGTATTTGCGTTTTTTTTATTTTTTGGAAATTTTATTTGAAATAGATGGAATTCACAACATCTATGGAAAATAATCTATCTATTAACCTTGAAATAGCAAAGAACACCATGCAGAAAAATAACTGCATGGTGTTCTTTTTTAGATGTTTTATTTTCAGTTAGTTATTGGATTTTGAAATATGCCTACATAATAATATTTGAGGAATATCTATCAATTTTATTCAAATAATTGATAAATAATGCCACCTTCACATTTGTTAGGCACAGGACTATCTGTCATTTCACAAATGGTTGGAACAATATCGACTTGGCGAACACGACGTTCCATAACGGTATTCTTTTTGATTCCTGCACCAGCAGCAAAGAATAAACACTTCATAGAGAAACCGTAGTGTTCCAAGTTACTGAAGGAGTTTCCATGGTCACGGCAGTAATTAGGTGTGAATACATAGTAGAGATCACCGACATGATCGCCATATAAACCTAGCGCTTCCATGCCATCATGACCAACAATCATTTCAATGACACGTTCTCCTGTTTCAGGATCACGGTAATTATAGAAATCGTCTTGAATTTGACGGCACAAATCTTCATATTCTTCCGGTTCTACAATACCATATGGATCGCGACCTTTTAAGTTAACATAAATATAGCCTGTTCTTTGACAAACTGCTTTGGTTTGACTCCAATCAATTTGAGAATGTCCGTTTTCATCTTTATATGTTTTTACATAGCCTAAATCTTTCATAAAGTCGGTAACAATTCCCCACGGATCACCTAACATAGGCCATTTGTATCCCGGATGACGTGGAACGCCTGCATGGTCGGATACAATAAATAAGGCTGTTTCGCCATCATCTAAGTGTCTTAATAATTTTCCTACGACTTCATCAGCATTGATATAATATTGCACCATTAAGTTATAGAACTTTTCATATCTTGGGCTACCGGGTACGATATCTGTAATCATATTATGATTAGCAACATCGAGAGAATGTAAATGGCTGTAGAATAAATCCCATTCTTTATTGTCAAGTAAATAGTTAATAGCATCAGCACACCATTTGTAGTGTTCATGCCAAGCATCGCAACCGACTTCAGCATGTGGACGACCAATATCAGAGCCAGCAACAATAGGCCCGATCTTATCTAATAATTCTTGTCCTAATGATTGTGGTACGAAATATTTTGGATTGCACTTTAACTGACAAGATTTTGTAATATAAAGAACGGCATTGCTACCATCTTCTTCTAATTCATATAATTTCATTTTATAGGCAACTTCAACTTCTGCATTTCTTTGATCATAAGTCGTGTCATAAATCCATTCGCTGAAATTTTGTCCTATAGTTGCTTCGCCTAAAAAGTCACCATTTTTCTTCTTATACAATTTTACTTTTCTATATTTTCCATCAGCATCAGGGATTAATAAAGCAATTCTTCTTAATAATCCTCCGGCAAATGGGATAGAAAATTCTTTGGTTCCTTCGGGAACATCATTCCAACCTTTTGCTGGTTTGATTGGTGTTTCAGTATCGTCGATTAGAGATAACCATTCTGCTTCATTGGCTACAGTGCTTCCTTCGTTTACAGCGCCACCTGCAAATAAATCTGTGAATGATCTTTCATGATCATTTTCTACGATTTCAAATTTTTTATGTTCCACTTCTTCAGTCATGACACAACCAGCGCCTGTATCATTAGGATTATGGAATTTGGAGACAATTTCCTGATAACTTTCGTTTGCTTTAATATATTTATCGTAATCAGGGAAATTTTGATTATATGGTTGAGCAGATGTGCCATCTACTTGATAAACATTTTCATAAGTGGTTGGCGGAAAAGATGTTGGGTAGTTGAACAAAATCGTTTTTTTGCCCGCTTTAGAAAAAGCATCCCAAATAAACTCTGCTTCACATTGTTGTGAGTTCCAGCCCATATCCAATTCATCAAAACTTTTTCCGATGGTATGATTCCAGAAACAAGTAATACCGTGAGTACCCGGCCAAGCACCAGTTGCCAAAGTTGCCCAGCAAGGTGGTGTTATAGTTGGTAACGCTCCAATCATACCTTTCATTTTTGTGGTAACGCCCATTTCTTTTACTTTTTTGAAGTTAGGTAGTTTTCCTTCGGCGATGAGTTTTTCTGCAAAAACGGGATCCCCTCCATCAAAACCTAATACCATTACTCTTTTTGCTTTTGTCATAAAGCATTCCTCCTAAACATGAGATAATTTATGTTAAAATAATACTGCCAAGACCTACTATGATCGTTAAGCCGATCAATATGATAATTGAAACATTCATAAAACCTATGCGAAAAACATCTTTTCCTTTTAACCAATCTTTTTTAGCGAAAAGCATTGCTACTGTTGGTGCTGCTGCTGGGGTTAAAAAGGCTGCATTTGAGGCAGTAATAATCATTAAAACGCCAACCGCCGTATTTACTTCTAGCGTACTGCTCAATGCTAATAGAATAGAAGTCATAATAACACCAACGACCATGTTGTTCATAAAATTAGTTAAAACAATAGAAATCATAAATACAACAACTAATAATACAAAACCAGAATACCCTGCTAATACTGGACTCAATAGCGTAATAACAGTTTCACGAATCCCTGTACTTTCTGCTAATATAAGCGATGTCATCATCATCAAAACGCCAACCATAAATGTAACAGACCAATTAAGATGACGAGCTTGTTTGCTAAAATCAAGTAACGGCTCCCCGTCTATTTTTATCATCATAAATAGAATTACACTAAAGGCAGTTAGTCCAGAGCTACCTAAAGTATTAGTTAAAGTAACAATAGGAGAAGTTGCTGGCAAACAACCAGGAATTAGTAACGTTGCTAAAAAGAAACCAAAGGCCAATAAGGTTGCTTTTTGACGCTTTGTAACGGGTGGTGTGGTGCCTAAAATCTCGCTGACCTTTACAGTTTCCAAAGGCTTCATATCAGGTTTGAAAATCATTTTAAAAAATGTAAGGTATAGTGCTAAAAAAGCTAAACCAGCAGGAATCATAACAGCCATATAAGACAGATAGCTGATAGCGTTCCCCGTCATGGTGGCATATGTGCCTAAAATGACCAAACAAATACCTTTAAATGGGACCATCAATTGGACCGCAGATGCGCTAATAATAACGCCAATAAGCATCATGGTTGGATATTTATCATAAGGTTTATAGCCAACTTTTTGTGATAGTGTTTCAATCATACTCCAGCATAATAAGATACCTGCAAAAGCTTGACCAAAGATGCACAATAATCCAGAAGACAGTAAAAAAATGAAAGAAAAAATCCAAGGGTGCCCTTCCAATGACTTTCTTGTTAAAAAGAAATTAACAATTACATTTACTGCACCGCTGTCTGTCAACATTTCTAAAATTACTAAGATGAATATCAAGAAAATGAAGATATCATTACTAAAAGCCATTGCTAACATTTCTTTTACTGTACCATGTCCTGAAAATCCAAAAGCAAAAATACCTAGTATGCTGGGCCAAAGCATGCCGATTGTTGACCAACCGTATAATAAGCCGATGAATATTCCTAATGTTTTCATTCCTACGGTGGTAATAGTACCAACGGTTGGTAAATAGCCAAACCCGAACATCAATAAAATTATAATAATCATATGAAGAAGCGTTAAATCTTTTTTCTGAGTAGATTTTTCCATAAATATCACCTCTGTTGATTTAGGATTGCATGATAATACAATGTTTTTGGAAGAGTTTAATTAGTACTAAAAATATCTTCTATAGTTATTCTAATGGATGGTGGTACAGATAGCAAACAGTTTGAATTTGTTAAAAAAATTTATTCTATACAAATTTAAACTGTTTATTATTTTCAGCAGGGTTATTGCTTAGTTTTGTGTATTTAATTGCGTTAGAAAATTTGTTTGCTAGTTTGTGCGTTCTTAAAAGATAAAAAGCGGCCCTTGCTGTGACAAAATAATCACAGCAAGGGCCGCTTTTTATGTGGAAAAGATATGAGTTTTGTGCATAAGTTATCCACAGATGTTAATAATTATCCCCAGTCTCGACAAAAAAAGATAATTTGCGCCTGTTTTATTTGTGTATAAAATGTGTGTTTTGTGGATATTTCTGTGGATAAATTGTGTTCTATTGAATTTTGGGGAATGGGATTGTGATATTAAGTGATTTATCCCCATAAAGTTGATGATTTTGTTGCTGATTGTTTTAAAATACTTTTTTGGTGCGAAAAAGTATTGAAACCAGCTTTTCCATGATAGCCGCCCATATTGTTACTACTGAAAGGCATTTTAGGATTAGTGACATGTAAAATAGTATCGTTGATACATCCGCCGCCATAAGCAACATTGTTCATGATTTTTTGCTGGATTTTTTCGTCTTCTGAAAAAATATATAGTGCCAGCGGTCTATGGCGTCGGCGAATTAAAGCGAACACGTCATCGAGGGATTCAAAATTGAATAGTGGCAGTAAAGGACCGAAAATTTCTTCTTTCATTAACGGACTATCCAAACGAGCCTGATCAATAATGGTAGGTGCTATTTTTAAAGTTTCTTTATTATATTGACCACCATAAATGATTTTGCCCATATCTAGCATAGAAACTAAACGGTCAAAATGTTGATCATTGATGATTTTACCATAATTGGGATTAGTCAGTGCTCCTTTTGGGAATAGTTCATCACAAGTTTTGATCAATTCTTTGGCAAGTTCTTTTTTGACATCGGTGTGAACCAAAACATAATCTGGCGCTACACAGGTTTGCCCACAGCTTAATAATTTGCCCCACATGATACGTTTGGCGGTCAATGGCAAATTAGCGCTGCGGTCTATAATGCAAGGGTTTTTGCCGCTTAATTCTAAAGTTAATGGAATGAGATGTTCACTGGCCAGACGCATAATGTCTTTGCCTTCACTAGCGCTGCCACTAAACAAGATATAATCCAAATTGGTATTGATTAGCGCTTGAGTGACCTCAGCTCCGCCGGAATAAACGTCCAAAAATTCCGAGGGAAAGCATTCGCGAATCATTTCTTTGATGGTTTGAGAAATATGAATCAGATAGTCAGAAGTTTTCAAAGCGACACAATTGCCAGCACAAATTGCTGAAACCATTGATGTCAGCACCAAATGCGCCGGATATGTCCAAGAAGCGACGATTAGTACAACACCTCTTGGTTCATAAGTGAGAAAACATTTACCTGAGCCTTGGCTAGCATTAGTTTTGATTTTTTCTGGTTTTGTCCATTCCTCTAAATGTTTGCTGCAATAGTTGATTTCTTCGTAAAATAATTTCATTTTGGCGGCAAATTCTTCGAAAGCGCCTTTTCCCAGATCGGCTTCAACAGCGTTTAAGAGATCTTGTTCGTACTGCTTGACGGCGTTTTTTAAATAGTTTAGTTGTTCCAAACGCCATTTGACGGGACGAGTACGTCCTGATTCAAAAAATTCTCGCTGAGCTTGTATGCGTTTGTTCAAAATTTTTCTCCCCTTTTTAGTAAGCCACATAGTTTGCACGAAAAGTATCAGATGAATACAGTATATCATATTTTTTATTAGCGACGCTAGTCTTTATCCAGCGGATTTTGGTAAAAAGATTCTGAAGGCCAATGATTATTTTAGAAAAAATTGTGGCGCTGAAGATTAGCGTTGTTGGGAAAAATTTTTGTAGCGTGGGACATGATCAAAAAAATCATTGACTGAAATAGTAGCGCTTGCTGCAATGATCAAAATTGGATAATTTGGTTTAAAAAATAAACAGCAAAGAGATGCGCGTAGATAAAAATCGCGCGTCTCTTTGCTGTTTTAGCGAAATTTATAATGTTTACAATAGAAAAAGGTACTGCTGCAAATCGTGACAAATATGATAGGCACAATCAAGATCGAGTGAAGGATAATACTAGAAAAATGGCTGATGGCATTGATAGAAAGCAACTGAATTTGATAGATGAACCATGAATAGTATTTTCGTAAAATAGCCATATGGCTGCTAAAATAGTTGGTTGCCAAGGACAAAGCGTGAAAAAACAAAATGATAACGTACCAATGCATAGTAAAGCGGAACATATCAAAAAAATTTGCATGAACAGCCAGCAGATATAGCCTAAATGAAGAGCAATTAGCTGATTATCAAAAATAAAGCGAGTACAATTATTTAAACTATCCAAGCCAAAAATAACCAAAGCAATCAATCCGTTGATAGTGAAAAAAATAACGGCTAAACTAAGGGGTAAAGGTAAAATAGTTTGGCTGCGATTGCAGGGTTGTTGGTTATTGACCGTAGCTATAATAAAGAAACCACTAAATAGCATGATTAGCATTAACGTGAGATAACTCCAAATTTGGTACAGATTGATATGGACTAAATATTTCATCATACTTCAGATCCTTTTGCTGATGTAAAATCGGCAGATTTTTTTCAGCACATGGCGATAGTTTTTATTGACCAAATTGGGCATAAAAAAATCTTCACCAGTGCTGATGAAGATTATAAAGGAAAAATATCAACTTTTTATCGACATTGACCAAAAAAAGCGGTGATAATAGCGCCTTTTTCATGATTGGCAAGCGTTAGCGTACCATGATGGCGTTGGCAAAGCAATTGAGCAATATACAGACCCAAACCTAAATGAGTTTGGCGGTTGTTTTCTTCGGTAAAGTAAGGTGAACAGCCTTTTTTCAATGCTTCTGATGAAAAACCGTCGCCATCATCAGCGACTGATAGCGTTAAACCATTTTCTGTGGTTTTGACGATGATGGTAATAGTTCTGTGAGCATAGCGGACGCTGTTGGCGAGCAAATTATCAAATACCTGTTGAATCATAAGTTCGTCAGCTGTTAATGAGTCAACATTTAGCTGAAAGATCGTTTTTAATTGTTTTTGCTGCTTTTGGCAAAATACTGTAGCTGTTTGCGCAAGGGTTTGGGCAAAAACGAAACAGTCAAGCGTTTGAGGCATCGTTTCTCGATCTTCTAAGCGTTGTAAGTGGTGAAATGTATCCAGATAGTGTTCCAGTCGTTGAATTTGTCTGCCTATAGCGTCAACAATGACCGCTGCGTCTTGCTCAGTGCCAGAAAGTGTTAAAAGTTCATGATAGCCTTTTAGTATGGTCAATGGTGTGCGCAGATCATGGGTCAAGGCGCTGTTTAGTTGTTGGCGTTCCGTCATTTGCTGCCAGAGATTTTGATAACTTTGCGCCAAAGCTATCCGCGTTTGTTCAAATGATTGGCACAGTTGCCCTAATTCGTCTTGACCAGCATAAGTTATGGTAAAATCCAAGTCTTGCTTAGCAATTTTTTCTGCCGCTAGCGTTAGCTGTGCTAGGGGTTTTTTTAATTTGCTGCGGTAAAAGAAAAATGTAGCAGCCAGTAGGCACAGCACGCAGTAAAGTGGCGTTGTTAACAAAGGTAATTTATTGAGTATTAGCAATCGTTTTTCATCAATGGCGGTGACGGACAGTGGCGAGGTATAAATGAGCGTGCCTTCGCCCAACTGTTGACCTTGCGTGTTAGTTAAATAATATCTTTCTGCTGCGGCAGAATATTTTTGATGGATAGCATCCGTTCCTATTTGGCATAGTATGGCAGTTAGCATCATTAGAGCAAAGGCTAACAAAGCAAAACTGACAATAAATAAAGTAATGCTTTGTTTTAGTGGCAAATTGTTGAACCATGTTTTTATTTTAGCCATTTGTATCCACAGCCCCAAATTGTTTCAATATAAGTGTGATTGTCAATAATGCCGAGTTTGGCGCGGATTCGGTGAATATGTTCAGCAACGACACTACTGTCTCCGTCGCTGTCATAGCCCCAAATCGCTTCGTAAATACGCTCTTTATCAAAAACTTGACCAGCATTTTGTGATAAAAGGGCAATAATCTCAAATTCTTTTTGGCAAAATTGATTTTTTCTTCTTTGTAGTAAACAGCGTGTCTTTGATAATCAATAGATAAATCATGGGCGAATTTGATGTGTCCTCTGTCTAGTGCGCGGTGCTGACGACGCAGATGAGCGGCAATGCGAGCCTCCAATTCTATTAAAGAAAATGGTTTGATAATATAATCGTCGCCGCCACTGGCAAAGCCTTTGACTTTATCGTTTTCGCTGATGCGAGCGCTCAAGAATAAAATGGGACAATCAAGAAAGCGTCGAATACGGCGGCAGACTTCTAAACCATCGGGTGGCGGCATTGCAATATCTAATAAAATCAGATCGGGCTGGTGCTGCGCCTGTTTTAACGCTTCTTCACCGTTTTTTGCCAAAAGAAGGTCATAGCCTTTGGCGCTTAGAAATCGTTGCAGCATCATCAAAATATCGTCTTCGTCATCGCAAATTAGCAACTTCATGGTATGGTCACTCCTTTTGCTCATTATCCTGCTAAAGTTTCAACATTTTATCAACTTTTTCTAAGTTTTGTTGTTTGACAACACAAGAAGCCGCTTGCATAGCATTAAGCGGCTTCTTGGTTTCTCTGACAGAATTTATTCCAGCCAAGGGTTCATACGGCGTAAAGATTGGTCGGCAATTTGTTCACGAACGCTGTGGCCATGTTCCAGTAGAAAATCACTATTGCTTGTACTTAAACGTTGGCTTTGCAATTCGTTAATCAAGTTTTGACAGATAGTTTCTACTAGCTGCAATTTATCCGTCCACGTTCCAGAAATGCATAATGTATGATAGAGCGGCGCCAATTCTTTGCCTAAGATGGTGAGTTCTGTTAACGAGCGATAAATCCATTTATAGTAGGGTGCATAAGCGTTATTTAACAGAAAAATGATATTCAGGCTGCTGTGGATAAATTCCGTTAGTGTCAGTTGAGCGGCTACATTATCGTTTCTTTGAACAATACGCGGCAAATTGTATTGTCCGCTGTGTGCCGCCAGCAGGCAGTAATAAGCCAATTTTTTCTTGCGGACGTCAGCTGGATAGCCTTTGCGCAATTCTTGCCTGATATGACTAAATTCACCTAAGTCATCACGAAAAACTTTGCCGTTAGTCGCCATGGCTAATGAATTAGAGCCAATCTGTCGCCATTGCTCTAAAGTTTGGGGAATGCCGGATACGGTGATAAATTTGCGGTAAAAATCGTCAATAGTCATAACGCCTGTGCTATCTTGTCCAAAAGTAGCGGCATGATCGCAAGGATAGCCGTAAAAAGTGCGCGGTAAAGCGCGCAATTCTTGTTTCAAATCATTGCCGATAGCTTGGTAATCGTCTTTGGTCAGCCACAAACAAATAGCGGCGCCCCAATCATGATCCCGAGATAATTCGTCGTCGTAACCAAAACATTGGGAGCCTTCACCAGCTAGTCCAGCGGCAATACGGCGCTCATAATCAGGAAATTTATCATGAATCAGCGGCGCACAGATTTCGTCATAATATTTTTTTGATAGTTCTAATCCTTTCATCAATGAAACACTTCCTTTCTTTTACTGATTGAGCATTATATAAAATAGGTTTAATAGCATAGACGGCATGATTATGACATTCGGCGCATGGCAAAAACGCATCAGTTCATGATGATGCGTTTTTGCCGAGCTTAGCTTGATTAAAGCGCTGCGCGAAAAATTCATTTTGGCGATGCTCAAATAAGTCTATTTAAAAATAATCCCATTGTATTGAAATTGATGAGATTATAGCCGCCGCGGTTGGTAAAACTGTTGTAAAGGCGGAAAGGATTTTCTTCAATTTGTTGTTTGAAGTATTCATCAAAACTTTTTTGAGCGTTGACGCCATCAACTAATTTGTAAGATGGTTGAGATAACGCTTTTTGTGCGTCGTCAAGTAAACCTCTGGCAACGCTATAAGAGCCGCCCAGAAGATTTTTGACGTTAGAGGCGTCTTGGGCATAGGCTTGAGCGAAAGTTTTTTCATCAAAGCCTAATTTGCCATCTTTTTGATAAGATAAGCCGAGAGCTTTCATTGATTCTTCGGCGATGGGTGGGCGCGTTAGATTTTTTAGCTGATTGGTTACGGCAGTACCCATTTGTACATTGTCATTTAATGTTTTTAAGGTGTTGTTGTGTGCTTCTACCAATTTATTGACGGCTTTTTTGACGGTATCACTATCAGTAGCAAAGTCAATAGTTGTTTGACCGACGCTTTTTAACGTTGCACTGACGCGATAACTATCTAGTGCGACATCGTTTGTTTGGGAATGACGCTCTTGACCATTAAATGTGTATTGAGCGTCTTGCGCCGTTTGTTTAACGTTGTGCAGTCCCGTTTGTTGGAGAACTTCTTGAGAACCGCTGACGGTGAAATCATGACCATAGCCGGTTTTGTCGCCGGCAAGAACCAGCTGACTTTGACCGTTTTGGCTGATAACCGAAGCAGTCAAGCCCATTTTTTGACTGTTGATGTCTTTTGCCATGGTTTCCAGTAGTTCTTGATTTGTTTTGCCAGCGCCGTCAACCGTTACCGTATGACGATTGCCGCCAGAAATGATTTCCAGATAGCCTTTGTCTAAAGCGGCTGTTTCATTACTATTTAAAGCAGTCGATGTGTTGCGTTGCGCTTGTGCCAGTTGCTTGACTTCAAGGGAATAACGGCCTTTGACTTGAGACGAATAATGATTTTGTATTTGGGCAACTTCTGTATCGTCATTGGTGGCGATGATATTGTTCCATACGTTATTGGGGGTATATTGATCTAAAGCGCCAGCCGCTTGTTTTAACTGCTGATAGTCGGATTGATAAGTTTTTAAAAATTGTTGCGCCGATTGATTCAAAGTGCGAGTAGCATAATTGGTATAGTAATTATTTTTGGTTTCATAACGGTTTAGCTTTTGTAGCCGGTCAATAGCTGAAACAGCGCCTCGATTGTAATTGTTGTAAATATTACGGCTGTAAATGCCATTGGAATATAAATAACTGTTAACACCGCTTACCATAATCATTCACTCCTTTGTTTTTAAACAATTAAATTGAGTATTTACTAATAATAATCGAAAAAAATCATCATTTATTAACAGAAGATAAAATTATCTTTTGATTTTGGCGCAAATTATTATGACTCGCATAAGCTATATCAAAGCGTTAAGGTGAATTTTTAGGGGGCGTTTATATGAATAGAGGGTTTAAAATCGGCGATTTTGTCAGCCGCTTATCTCATCACAAAGATATTTTGTTTCAAATAGAAGATGTATATCATCAAAACAATATGCCGATGGCGTTGTTAAAAGGCGTTGATTTGCGTTTGCGGGCTGATGCGCCTGTAGATGATTTGGAAGCGGTTTCCATGACGGATGTCAATCATTTTCGGCAGAAATACGTTAGAAAAAGCACTGAACTAATGCGTAATATCGAAAAGCGGCGGCACAATACCATTGATTCGTTTTTAAGCCGCGCCAAAATCAATTATAAACGACCAGAAATGACAGAGATGGAAATTTTTGAAATGCCCGGTACAGTGCTGCATTTAGACGGTGATCGAGAATATTTGGATTTGTGTTTGGCGACCTATCGGCAATTAGGATTAAAAGCGCATGGTTTTTTTGTGCCGGAAGCAGAGCAAGCTAATGTGGTTAAAGATTATTTGAGCGAATATGCGCCGGATATTTTGGTCATTACGGGACACGATGGTTTTTTGCGTGGCAGGAAAAATTTTTCATCGTTAGAAAGTTATCGCAACAGCAAATCTTTTGTGCGCGCAGTACGTCGTGCTAGAGAGTATGCGCCGGGACGAGATGATCTGATTATTTTTGCCGGCGCTTGTCAATCCCATTATGAATCGTTGATCGGCGCTGGCGCTAATTTTGCTTCATCGCCGAAGCGTGTGTTGATTCACGCTTATGACCCTGTATTTATTGCGGAAAAGGTTGCTTTTACACCGTTTAACCAAATGGTACCTATTAAAGAAACGGTGCGGGATACTATTACGGGAACCGATGGCGTTGGTGGTGTGGAAACTCATGGACGATTGCGGCTAGGGTATCCTAAATCGCCTTATTAAAGAACGGATAAATTTAGCTTTATTTCAATAAAAGATGATTTTGCCTTTTGCCTGAAGTGTAGTTTAAAATTTTCCTTGTTTTATCAAAGTTATTAAATCAATATTTTTTATAAAAAGTGGCATTTACCACCTAGCAGCGGCACTAAATGTTTTATAATTAATATATCATATAAAGTGAGGAGAGCTAATCATGATTAAAGGCGATCCAAAAGGCAAAATTATCGTTGTCGGCGTCGACGGGATGGATCCACGTTTGACGAAGAAATTTTTAGATGAAGGCAAAATGCCTAATGTTAAAAAATTGTTAGAACACGGCTCTGCCAGAGAAGATTTGGTGATGTTAGGCGCATTGCCTACAATCACACCGCCGCAATGGACAACATTGGCAACAGGAGCTTATCCTGGCACTCATGGAATTACTTGTTTCTGGAATCAGCATCCTACCAAATTGGATACATTGGTATATTCTTTGGATTCTCGTAACTGTCGTGCAGAACAATTATGGAATGTTTTTGCAGAAGCAGGCAAAAAGACGCTTGTTTGGCACTGGCCCGGTTCATCTTGGCCGCCAACTTCTGATAGTCCCAATTTGGCAGTTGTAGAAGGAACACAGCCAACGAATGTTAATTTGGTTGTAGGCTCTTTGGAATGGGAAGCGGTTTGGGCAGCCAGAGAAGACTGTCAGGACGAAGAAATTCAAGATGCTGAATTAGATGGCAACGGCGCTGGCTGCATCATTGCTGATGTGGAATTGGCTGATGAAAACGAAGGTAAGCGCGGCAATGCCATGGATACCATGGGGCAAAATGAATTGTATTGTATGCTTATGAGTGAGCATGAAGGTGAAAAAGCGGGCTCTGAACGGCTAGGCAAATCAAGAGAAAGCGTTATTCCATTGCGTCCGGCAAAAGGCTGGCTTAATGCGCCTGAAGGTGCCAAAGAATTTTATATTCCTGTCAGCTATGGTAAAGAACGTCGTACGGCGTTAGTTTTAAAGAATAAGGACGGCATTTATGATCGTGTAGAAATCTACAAAAACAAAAAAGCTGCTGAGCCGCTAGTTGTTTTAGATGATTATGAAGTACACAGCGGCATTATTGACACAGTTATCAGCAAAGATGAGCCAACTTTGTGCAGTCGTCAATATGTTTTGCTCAATCTGGAGCCAGATGGCAGTGAAGTCATGCTTTATGTTGGCAATGCTAACAAAATTGGCTGTGATGATTTATTCCATCCTAAGAGTTTGTATCATGAATTAAGAGAACATTTGGGAGAAATTCCTTCTGTTTGCTTGACAGTTGGCGCTTTACCGTGGATAGCTGAAAAAATTACCGCACCTTTATGGCATATTTATGGTCAATGGCAAGCGGATTGCATCAATTATTTGATCGAAAATCACGATTATGAAGTTGTTTTTAGTCATTTTCATAATATTGACTGTTATGGTCATGTTTATTGGGAACGTTGCGCTTATCGTGAAGAATTTGATAATGATCCGGCAGAATTTTTGGAAGTTATGGAGCGAGCTTATGTTGATACTGATGATTATATTGGTCAATTTGTCCATTTGCTGGATAAAGGCTGGACTATTGTTGTGACCAGCGACCATGGGTTAGTCAATGCTGAAGAAGATATGCCGCCAGCATTGGGCGATCCTTTTGGCGTTAATATTAAAGCTATGATGGAAATGGGCTATACCGTGATGAAAACTGATGAAAAGGGTGAGCCGATTCGCGAAATTGATTGGAGTAAAACAACAGCCGTTGCGCCCAGAGGAAATCATATTTATATCAATCTCAAAGGCAAATATGAAACGGGGATCGTTGAACCAGAAGATCAATATGAATTGGAACGACGCATTATCAGCGATTTGTATAATTACAAATACAATGGCAAGCGTTGTGTAGCGTTGGCATTAAGAAGCCAAGATGCGGCGCTTTTGGGGTTAAAAGGTGAAGGCTGCGGCGATATTATTTATTTCTTAGAAGAAGGCTTTAACCGTGTCCATGGTGATAGTTTGTCGACTTATATGGGCTTAACCGATACCTCTGAATCGCCTATTTTCTTGATTGCGGGCAAAGGCGTTAAACATAATTTCAAAACTGATCGTGTTATTCGTCAGGTAGATGTAGCGCCAACATTGGCTGTTATTGGTAATGTTCGTATGCCAGCGCAATGCGAAGGTGCGCCAGTTTATCAAATTTTAGATTTGGATTAAAAAATAAAAACGTCTGTGCGGAATGTGCTGCACAGACGTTTTTATTTATGATATAATGAGTTTTATTTAGAATCGTAGAAGTGCTGGTGAATGGTATAACTTGTAAATGGAGTAGAATAGTAAAATGATAATAGCATAGTGATGTTTCTTTGATTTTTAGGTGGTAATAGATTGATAAATGAAGAAGGAGCGGAAGATAGTGGATGTGTTATACTTATGCGATAATACTTTGACTAAAGAAAGTCGTTGTCAAAAAGATCAGATGATGCGTTCTCTGGCTTTTTTTGAAAAGAGTTATCGAAAGAATGAGTTAATCCTTGTCGATTTTGCGCAAATAGCAGTAGTATATGTTTTGCAGGGCGCTCTGAAGGTTTTTATTTGCAATGATTTTGGTGCGGAAAAATTACTTTATTATGTGGTGGAAGGTTGTTCTTGTTTGGCAAATCATCATGAGGAGGAGCAGGTTTATTTGCGTTTAGAAGCGGGTGTAGACTGCAAAGTCTGTTTTGTAGGATTTTTTTCGTTGATGACGCATATTTGTGAGGATAAAGATAGTTTTACAAAAATGCTGCATATGATTTCTCAGCAGATGGCGGCTATTGAAGCCAATTTGTTGGATCTTGCCAGTTGTTCGTTAAAAGGACGCATCTGCAAGTTTATTGCGGCTTTGGCGGAACAAAGTACGCTTTTTACGAGCGACGGAGCCGTTATCCTCAAGAAATTTCCGTCAAGAGTGGATATTGCTCGATTTACCGGTATTCGTAAAAGAAATGTGATTAAATGTCTTAGTGAACTGCAAGAACAAGGCATTATTAGAAAGGAAGGAAAAAGAATGATTATAGTTGATTTCGAACAATTAAAAGCGGAAATTGCCGTCGGTTGCGGCGGAAAAAGTGAACGGAAGTGAGAAATGTTTTGATAAAATTTGAGCCATCAATGTAAAGCGTTGCTGATTGATACATTTTTGAAGTTAACAATGCGTATATTGGAGAATATATCGAGTCTTTGCAGGAAATGATAAAAGAAAAAATTTTCATTACAGTAGATTTTGAAAAATTTAGTGAAGTAAAGCAACAATTTTTATGCGGGATAGCCGGATTTTTTGGGTAAAATAAAAAGAGGCGGTCAAATTATGTTGACAAAACGTGGTGAAATATGCTAATATATTAGAAGTCTTGATGGAGGGGTGTCCGAGCGGTTGAAGGAGGCGGTCTTGAAAACCGTTGAATCTTTGCGGGTTCCGTGGGTTCGAATCCCACCCTCTCCGCTTGAAAATTTTTTTCAATTTTTACTAGCTTTTTTGAAAGAGTTATGGTATAATAATACTCGTGTTCAAGATTTGGAGAGATGGCCGAGAGGCCGAAGGCGCACCCCTGCTAAGGGTGTATACGGGTGACTGTATCGTGGGTTCAAATCCCACTCTCTCCGTTTTTATGCGCCAATAGCTCAGCTGGATAGAGTGCATGGCTACGAACCATGAGGTCGGGGGTTCGAATCCCTCTTGGCGCACTGAATGACGTTTTGGAACAAAATGATCAGGAAAACGAAGGCCGTTAAGCAGAGGGATTTGCTTAGCGGTTTTTTGTGTTTGCGAATGGCTGAGAGGTATTTGGGTAAAAGTGATTTATTATGTTGGATTGATAGTAAAAAAGTTTTTTCGTTTTGTTAGTTGCCGAAGAATATTTGTTTGTACTATAATAAGATAGATTTTTAACATAATAGTAGTATAGATAAGAATGAACCGATTGAGAAAGCGGGAAACTATTGAAGAATAGCGATATAATAAGTCTGGCGCAAGTTGCGAATGGTTTTGAATAATAGAGAGGAACGAGAGATAATGGACATTCTGGCGTTGTTGAATGGTATTGCCGGTATTGTGATGCTCATTATGGTTGTAGTGATGTTTGTTTTTTTATGGCAGCTTAGCCGTTTGAAAGATCAGTTGCGACAAATTAAAAAGAATTATCAATCATTGACTCGCGGCGTTGATGGCGTTGATATTGATAGCATTCTGCGGCAGATTGTTGAGGAGGCTGATGCCAATGCCTTAGTATTGGCGGATCATCAAGAGTTGATGAAAAATATCAATAGTCGGCTTAATGCTGCTTTAAACCGAGTGGCTATTGTACATTACAATGCTTTTGATTTTGCTTACGGTGAATTGAGTTTTTCGATGGCGGTTTTAGATGATTTGGGAACAGGTTTTGTTTTTACTAATATTCATAATCGTGACGATGCTCGTTGTTATTGCAAACGAATTACTAATGGGGAAACGAAATATCCTTTAAGTGAGGAAGAAAAAGAAGTGTTGGAACAGGCGTTAAATCATGGACCGACGTATAGTCGGCAAAAACGGAATGAATCATAACGTTTGCAAGGTAGGATAGAGTTATGCTTGGTAGAATGATAAAAGCGAAAGAAGGTTTAGTTCTTCTCATAGTAAATGAGCAGAAACGAACAAGCAAAGACCTCATTTTCAAATCGTTATTGGTTTGGACGATGAGGTTTTTTGCTGATTGATAGGAGGGCGGAAGATGATTGGTACGATTACAAATTGCGCTACCATTGTGATAGGAAGTTTTATTGGCAGTCGTTTAAAACAGGGGTTGAAGAAGGAATCAGAGGCGGCCATTATGCAGGCAATGGGGTTAGCTGCTTTGGCGTTGGGAGTTTCTAATATTGCTCAGAACATGGTTAAGAGTAGTGCACCTGTTTTGTTTATTGTTAGTATGGCTTTTGGAGGATTTATTGGCGAAAAGTTGGCGCTGGAGGAACGCTTTCAGCGGCTGGTGGCGGGGATTTCTAAGGGTAATGATTTAGCGCAGGGGCTGACAACGGCTATATTGCTTTTTTGTGTGGGGACACTATCGATTGTGGGGCCTATCGAAAGTGCGCTGAATCATAATCATACTTATTTATTGAGTAATGCTATGCTGGATGGGATAACCTCTATAGTTTTGGCTTCTTCTTTTGGATTTGGCATTGCGTGTTCAGCTGTTATTTTATTTTGTTGGCAAGGAGCGATCTATTTTTTGGCTGCTTTTTTAGCGCCGTTGATTATACCAGAGCTATTGACCGAGATTTCGATTATTGGTAGTATTTTAATTATGGGAACGGGGTTAAGCATTTTGGGCGTCATTAAGGTGAAAATGATGAATTTATTGCCGGCCTTATTAGTACCTGTAATTTTTTATGGGATTAAAGGATTATTTGGCTTGTAATTTGATGATGAATATGGTGTAGTGTTAAGCAGGTATTTTTGATAATGCCTGCTTTTTTTGTTTCACATGAAACAGTTATTGAAATAGACTTTTTCATGTGAAACAAAAAATTGTAACGTGAATAAAGAAATGTTTCACGGGAAACACAGTAAAAATGATAATGGTTTCACATGAAACGCAATGAAATAGGGGAAAAATATTGTTTCACATGAAACTAACAACAGAAAATGAAAAGAAAAAACTTTTTACAGAAAAAAGGTGTGTTCAATCAGCAGAATATCCAGTATAATAAAAGAAGCAGTTGCAGAAAAAAGTTGATAACATTTTGGAGGGAACGCACGATGGGGATTACGATTGCTATTGCCAATCAAAAAGGCGGCGTAGCCAAGACAACGACGGCTGTTAATCTATCAGCTTGTCTGTCGTATTACAAAAAAAATGTCCTGCTAATTGATCTTGATCCGCAGGGTAATGCGTCCAGCGGCTTGGGTATAGATAAACTTCGTTTAGATAGATGTATTTATGATGTGCTTGTCAATAATGTGCCAGCGTCAAAAGTAATTTTACAAACGGAACGACAAGGGCTTTCGATTATTCCGGCAAAAGTAGCCTTAGCCGGTGCAGAATTGGAGCTAGTGGCGGCTATATCAAGAGAAATGCGTTTGAAGAATGCTTTGGAGGAAATCAGAAACGATTTCGACTATATTATTATTGATTGTCCGCCGTCGTTAGGGCTTTTGACACTGAATAGTTTGACTGCCGCCGATCGGTTTTTGGTGCCGATTCAGTGTGAATATTATGCGCTAGAAGGTTTAACGCAACTATTAAATACAATTAAGTTAGTACAGAAAAATTTGAATCCAAAGCTGACGATGGAAGGAATCTTGATGACGATGTATGATAATCGCATCAATTTAGCGAATCAAGTCGTCGAAGATGTGCGCGGAAAGTTTGGTGACAAAGTATTTGAAACACTGATTCCTCGCAATGTGCGTCTGAGTGAAGCACCTAGTTACGGAAAATCAATTATTGATTATGATCCGCGTTCTAAAGGTGCGGAAACATATTTGTCTTTGGCAAAGGAGGTTATCAAGCATGGTCAAGAGTAAAGGCGGTTTAGGGCGAGGTTTAGGAGCGTTGCTGCCAGATTTTGATGAGCCGACAAACTCTATCGAAAATGACGGGCAAGCCATTGCACAGCTGCCGTTAGAAAAAATTATGGTTAATCCCGATCAACCGCGGAAACATTTTGATGAGGATCAAATGGCAGATTTGATTGATTCTGTTAAAGAACATGGTATATTACAGCCGATTATTGTAGCGCCAAGAGATAACAATTATATTATTGTCGCCGGTGAGCGTCGTTATCGTGCGGCGAAAGAAGTAGGCTTGACGATATTGCCGGCAATCATTAAAGAGCTGGACGATGAACAAATTTTTGAATTGGCATTGATCGAAAATGTTCAGCGTGCCAATTTGAACCCTATAGAAGAGGCCAGAGGTTACAAACGGTTAATTGATCATTTTGGTTATTCAGCTGAACTTTTGGCTAAGCGCATGGGCAAATCGCGACCGCAAATTTCTAATACGTTGCGTTTGTTAAGTTTGCCGGACGAGGTGCTGGCATTTGTAGAAGATGAGCGACTAAGCGTAGGGCATGTACGACCGCTTATTGCGCTAAATGATACGCAATGGCAGATTGAATTTGCACATGAGATTTTTCAAAACGATTTATCTGTTCGCGAAGTAGAAGCCATGATCAGCAATATTCGCGAACAAGGCGGCAAAATTTCTACAGAACAAATGCTTTTTCAGGCAGAAAAACCGAAGATGACCATTTCTCACGATTTATTGAGCCTTCAAGAACAACTAAAAAATCGTTTGCAGACAAAAGTAAAAATCAAACAAAGCGAAACAAAAGGTAAAATTGAAATTGAGTTTTACGGCGATGACGATTTGAAACGGGTAATTGATGCGTTAGGCGGCGAATTTTATTAAAATTTAGCGCACTTTTATAGACAAAATTCTTTCGTTTGGCGAATAGAACATATTTTAATCAATAAACTATTAAGTGAAGAAAAGCACTAATCAGATAAAAAAAACTGGCTAATCGGATTGAGAAGTTTTATTGTTTTTTGCAAATAAACTCTTTAAAAATCCGTATAAATAGTATTAAATAGTAGATAGAGAATGTTTGAAAACGCCGAGAAAGCGCGAATAATGTCATAAAAAATGACATGGAAGTTATTCACCTTTGTTTATTTTTGATTTGTTTGCTATAATCAAAATAGATCGTTTTGGCTGAAACATTTTTGGTGCTTTTTAATAAGAGCGAACCAAAAGCTCTTGTTATATAAGATGCAAGAGGTACTTATCACTTACAAAAAGGGGAGGATGTAAACATGACTTGTACATGTGGTCAAAATCAAGCGCTTTATGCACAGCTTGATGAAGTCATCAATGCACACAAAGATCAGCCCGGCAGCCTGATCAGCGTGCTGCACAAAGCACAGGGGATTTTTGGTTATCTGCCAGAAGAAGTCCAAGCATATGTTGCTGAAAAAATGGATATTCCATTAAGCGAAATTTATGGGGTAGTTACTTTTTACGCATTATTTAGCATGAACAAAAAAGGTAAATACACTTTCAATGTCTGCTTAGGGACAGCCTGCTATGTTAAAGGTTCTGGAAAACTCATGGAAAAGCTACAGGAAGAGTTGGGCATTGGCGTTGGCGAAACGACTGAAGATGGTTTATTCACCATTGAAGGTTGCCGTTGCGTTGGCGCTTGTGGCTTAGCTCCCGTTATGACGATTAACGATAAAGTTCATGGACATTTGACCGTCGATGATATTCCGAAGCTCGTCAATGAATACAGAGAACTGGCAAAAGCAGAAGAAAACTAGGAGGTGTGTCATAATGAATCGTGTTGAAAATTTTGAAGCATTAAAAGCGCTGCAAGTTCAGGAAAGCGAAAAGCTCAATGTTCGTGAAGGCTTGGCGCCGACTCAAGCAAATTTGGCTCGCCATCATGTTTTGATTTGTGCTGGAACTGGCTGTACATCTTCTTTAAGCGGCGAAGTCAAAAAAGAATTAGAAGCTAAATTGGTAGAAATGAATCTGGATGGCGAAATTGATGTTGTACAGACTGGTTGTTTTGGTTTCTGTAACTTAGGTCCAATCATGGTTGTTTATCCTGAAGGGACTTTTTATACTAAAGTTAAACCAGAAGATGTGGCTGAAATTGCTGAAAGTCACTTAAAAGGCGGACAAGTGGTTGAAAGACTGCTTTACACTATACCGGGAACGGAAACAAAAGCTCAAGACATGAGCCACATTCCATTCTTCCAAAAACAACAGCGTATTGCTTTGCGCAATTGTGGCAAAATTGATCCAGAAAGAATTGAGGAAGCTATTGCTCATAACGCTTATCAGGGATTAGGTAAAGCATTGACAGAAATGCAACCTAAAGACGTTATCCAAACGTTGTTGGATTCCGGCTTGAGAGGGCGCGGTGGCGCTGGTTTCCCAACGGGGAAAAAATGGATGTTTGCTGCTGGCTATGACGCTGATGAAAAATATGTTGTTTGTAACGCAGACGAAGGCGATCCTGGCGCATTTATGGACAGATCCGTATTGGAAGGTGATCCACATAGCGTTATCGAAGCAATGGCTTTGGGTGGTTATGCTATCAATGCTCATCAGGGATATGTTTATATCCGTGCCGAATATCCTATTGCTGTTCATCGTTTGCAGATTGCTATTGATCAAGCTAGAGAAGCCGGTTTGCTAGGCAAAAACATTTTGGGCACTGGTTTTGATTTTGATATTGATATTCGTTTGGGTGCCGGCGCATTCGTTTGCGGTGAAGAAACTGCGCTTCTAACCTCTGTTGAAGGTCGTCGCGGTGAACCAAGACCAAGACCGCCATTCCCAGCAGAAAAAGGCTTATGGGATAAGCCGTCTTTCGTTAACAATGTTGAAACGTTAGCTAATATTCCAGCAATTATGACCAAAGGGGCAGACTGGTATACTTCTATTGGGACGGAAGATAGTAGAGGAACCAAAGTATTTGCTATGGCTGGGAAAGTCAATAATATCGGCTTAGTTGAAGTTCCTATGGGCACTACTTTAAGAGAATTGATTTATGATATTGGCGGTGGCATTCCTGGCGGTAAAGCCTTTAAAGCTGCTCAAACCGGCGGTCCTTCTGGCGGCTGCTTGCCAGCTAGTGCTTTAGATACACCAATCGATTTTGGCTCTTTGATCAAAGCCGGTTCTATGATGGGTTCTGGCGGTTTGATTGTTATGGACGAAACGGATTGTATGGTTGATATTGCTAAATTTTTCTTAGAATTTACACAAGATGAATCTTGTGGTAAATGTCCGCCATGTCGTATTGGAACCAAGAGAATGCTGGAAATCTTGACCAAGATTACTGAAGGCGAAGGTACAGAAGCCGATATTGAACATTTGGAAACGCTTGCTCAAACCATCAGCGCATCTGCTTTGTGTGCATTGGGGCAAACAGCGCCAAATCCAGTGTTGGCAACCTTGAAATTCTTTAAAGATGAATATGAAGCGCATATTAAAGAAAAGAAATGTCCTGCTGGCGTTTGTAAAAATCTTCTGCAATACACCATCGATCCAGAAAAATGTAAAGGTTGTACATTATGCGCTAGAAATTGTCCGGCTGATGCGATCACTGGTACCGTTAAACAACCGCATACCATCGATCCGGCAAAATGCATCAAATGTGGTACCTGTATCGAAAAATGTAAATTCGGTGCTATCTCAAGACAATAGATTAAGGGGTGATATTTGTGGAAATGGTAAATGTTATTATCGACGGCGTTCAAGTGCAGGTTGAAAAAGGCACGACTGTGCTCCAAGCCGCACAGAAAGCCGGTATCAATATTCCGACATTATGTTATTTGAAAGATGTTAATGCGATTGGCGCTTGCCGTGTATGTTTGGTTGAGATTAAAGGCGCCAAAGCGTTGCAGCCTTCTTGCGTTTATCCTGTTAGCGAAGGTTTGGAAGTGCTCACAAATACAGCGAAGGTCAGAGAAGCCAGAAAAGCCGTTGTAGAACTGTTGCTTTCCAACCATCCGGCCGATTGCTTGAACTGTGTTCGTAGCGGCAGCTGTGAATTGCAAAACTTGGCTCAACAAATGGGCATTAGAGAAAATCGTTTCTTAGGAGAACAAAGCGTATTTCCTATTGATGACAGAAGCGTTGCTATTGTTAGGGATCCTAACAAATGCGTTTATTGCCGTCGTTGTGAAGCGGTTTGCAGCAAAGTACAAGGTGTTAATATCTTAGGCGGTATCGGTCGCGGTTTTGAATCTACTGTCGGACCTGCTTTTGGTCACAATTTGGATGATATTAATTGTTCTTTGTGCGGACAATGCGTTAACGTTTGCCCGACTGGCGCTTTGGCAGAAAAAGACGATACGCAAAAAGTTTGGGCAGCTTTGGCTGATCCGGATAAACACGTTATTGTTCAATTTTCGCCAGCTGTCCGTATTACTATCAGTGAAGAATTTGGGTTGCCAATGGGTACTATCAGCACCGGAAAAATGGTTGCCGCTTTGCGCCGTTTAGGTTTTGATAAAGTATTTGATACCAATTGGTCTGCTGACTTAACCATTATGGAAGAAGGCAACGAATTGTTAGACCGTCTGCAAAATGGCGGCGTATTGCCAATGATCACATCTTGCAGCCCGGGCTGGGTAAAATATTGTGAATCGCATTTCCCAGATCAATTAGATCATTTATCCACCGCTAAATCTCCGCAAGGAATGTTTGGCGCTATGGTTAAAACATATTATCCAGAAACAGAAGGCATTGACGCTTCTAAGATTTATAGCGTATCGGTTATGCCTTGCACCGCGAAGAAATTTGAAGCAGCTCGTCCGGAATTGGCAGACAGCGGCTATCGTGATGTTGACGTTGTTGTTACCGTTCGCGAAATTGCTCGGATGATCAAACAAGCGGGTATTGATTTTGCTAATTTGCCTGATGAAGAGTGCGATGCACCAATGGGCGTTGGTACTGGTGCAGGAACCATCTTTGGCGCAACGGGCGGCGTTATGGAAGCAGCTTTGCGTACCGTTTATGAAGTGGTTACTGGTGAAACTTTGCCGAAGATTGACTTTGAAGCTGTTCGTGGTTTAGACGGATTAAAAGAAGCAACGGTTGATTTGAACGGAACAAAAGTCAAAGTTGCTGTTGTCCATACGTTGGCTAGAGCGAAAGAAATGATGAAAAAAGTAAGAGCTGGCGAAGCTGATTATCAATTTATTGAAGTCATGGCTTGCCCAGGCGGCTGCGTAGGCGGCGGCGGTACGCCAATTGTTAATGCGTTGACAAGAACGATGTTGCCAGATGATTATCGTGCTATTCGCGGTATTGGTTTGTACAATGATGATAAGAATTTGCCGCTGCGCAAATCTCATGAAAATCCATTTATTGTAAAAGCGTATGAAAACTTCTTGGGTAAACCGCTGGGACATAAATCCCATGAATTGCTCCATACACACTATACACCGCGTAAACTTTACAATTTAGATTTAAACGACTAGGAAAAGAAATAAAATAAAATGCTGGAGTATTCAAGCGGCCATTGAGTATTCCGCAAACAACACATCTCAAAGAACAATAATATATTTATAGTAACGGACAAAGCAATAAATCTGATAGTGTTGACGAACTATATCAGAGCAAGATTTTTAAAAGTTGAGCGATAGAGAAATTCAGCAAAGAAGCGGTATACCGATCGCATGGTTTGCTGATACAACAAAATGCTCAAGCCCACTGAATGCTACAATCGACAGATAATAATATAATAGAAATATTTCCTGAGCAATAATACCGTATTTCTTGGGAAATAAAAAAGAGCATGACGTCGTCGAAAACGTCATGCTCTTTTTGTTGGTCAAAATATCAAGGTTATTGCTTAATAAAAGCGCTGCGCGGTTGATGACAAATTGGACAAGTGAAATCTTCTGGTAATTCATCGCTTTCATGAACGTAGCCACAAACACTGCAACGCCAACCGCTTTTTGGTGTATCATCAAATGAAGGAGCGTTTTTGGGAGTTGTTCCTTTTTTGATTTGATGATAGTAGCTATAGGTCAGTGGCTCTATCTGGTCGCTGGTGACCTCACCTTCAGTGATTGTCACAATAAATAACGTATGGCTGCCTACGTCAAGCGTAGCTGTGATGTCGCCAGAAAGCCATGCACAAGTATACTTGTCGAGATAAGGTGTGCCATTTTGGTCTTTTTGATAAGCAATATTAGCAAATTTGTCAACATCACGGCTGCTTTGAAAGCCGAAATTGCTGATCAATTCCATTGGGGCATCTTGTGCTAAAATAGATATGGTGCAATGTTTGGTTTGCATTAACGCATCATGAGTGTGATTATCTTTGGAAATAGTTACTGATAATTGAGGCGGTTTAGAAGTCACTTGCAGAGCAGTGTTAATTACACAACCACTTCTTTGCTCATCGTTACCAACGCCAACAACATACAAACCATAGCTCAATTTTTGCAGTGCGATTTTATTCATTGATTTAAGCTCCTTTAGTAGTATTATCAATAGAATACCCTTAATAGATGCGTTTGATTGATAAAAGAATTAAATAGGATAAAAATATTATGGCGTTTCAAAGATTGACAGTAATGCATCAGAGCATTGTTAATCGCAGTTTAGAACAAAATAAACATCATTTTCCATTTCACGAAAACCATTTTTAAGATAAAAATGATAAGCAGGTGCTTGACGGTGCGTTCGTAAGGAAAGACGATGAAAATCGTTTTGGCGTCCATATTCTTTGACTAACTGAACCCATTGCGAGCCGATACCTTGACCTTGATAAGCCGGATCAATACAAAAATCGTCTAAGCAGTATTCGATGCCGTTGAACCAATGAATCAAATGTCCTAACGCAATACCTACTAAAAGCCCTTCCGCTATCAAACCCAATGCCACAGAATTATCGTTGCCCATCAGATCCAGCAGATAGTGATGAAAATTTTCTTGGTCATGCCAATCGTCGTTCCATGGTTCTGCCGCAAAAGCACTGCTGATAATTTGCATAATCCGTTCTTCATCGTCAAAACTCAGCTGTTTTATTTGTAGCTCCATTGTTATTCTCTCCTTCCTATGAAAAATAATTAAACGAAATTTTATCGTTTTTCAGTATAGTTTGTGCTTAGTATAGAGCAGAGCGGCTAAAAAGTCAAATTTGGTTTATATTTTGGTGAGATGGGACATTTTTAAAACGATTGGCTTATTGACTGCATGAGCATCATTTTTTTTAAACACATTAAATTTGATAAAAATCGTATCGCTTCAGCATTTGAATAAATAGTTGCGCTTGCGGGCTTAAATGGTGGTTTGAGTTAGTCACCAAAGTAATATTAGAGTTGGTGTAATTTTCCATAGGAATAGCGGTCAAATTTTTATATTTCAGATAAAGTTTGCGAAACTCAAAAGACGTTATGCAGGAAGCGACAATGCCCCTAAGCAACAGATCTTTGTGAAATTGAATATTATTTGAAAATATTTTGGTTTGTTGATTTTGAAACGTATAAAAACTATTGCCGTGCATTACAGGATTGCTATCGAACAAAATCATAGGAGTATAATCTAAATCTTGTTGAAAAATATAATCTTTGTTGGCTAAAGGATGCTGTTTGCTGCAGCAAATAATGAATTTATCCGAAAATAAAATCTGCGATTCAATATTTTCTGGCAAACTATATGAATTGATAGGGATATAGTTATTCTCTCCATGTTCAAAGATAAAATCTGGCGCAAATATAATGCCAAAATCGCAATCTTGATGACTGACACCGTCAATAATATCGAGATTTTCTTTTTCATTAAGGGAAATTTTAATTTGAGGATAGCGTTTAATAAATTGTTCTAAAATATCAATAAGTAATACGCCTAAAATTCGCGTATGACAAAAAATATGCAGCTCCCCTTTCATTAAAATGGGTGGTGCATTCAAAGATAAATAACTGAAATCATCTTTCATCTTGAAATAAATATCTAAAATGTGTCGTGTCTGTTCCAAAAAATAGTTGCCTTCTTCTGTCAAAACAACGCCTTTATTAGTACGTTGTAAAAAAGTTGTATTGAATTCATCTTCTAATTTTTTGATCGTCGCACTAAGCGCTTGCTGGCTAATGAAAAAACGCTGCGCCGTCTGGGTGATGGAATTGGTTTGGGCGATATCGGTTAAATAAATAATTTGCTCAGTTTTCATAAAAGTCCCTCGCTTTGTGGCTAAGTTAATCATTACTTAATTATTATATAAGATTTTTAGTAAAGGACAACGGTTTTGCGACAAAAAAATTGTTACAAAAAAATAGAGTTACTTTTATATGTTATACAAAATAAAATTTGTTTTATATAATGAGTTTATAGATATGCGGTATAATTTATAAGGTATACGCATAATTAAAAATGAGTGAGGTGAAAGAGATGAATTAAGCAGATGATATTGGCATAATATTTATTTTAGTTAATCGGGCTGCAAAGTATAAAGGGATCTGTTCGAATGCAGGTGTTTAATGGTGGCTAAATAATGATTAAACATTATTTTCGCATTAAAATAACAAGGAGGTTTTGCTCATGATTGCTGTAGGAGAAAAGAAATATGGCTGGCTTTTGCATTTATTGATTGCTCTATTTATTATGTTTGTTTTTCGGCTAATTCCAGCGCCGGAGCCAATTACATCTTATGGCATGACAGTTTTGGGTATTTTTATCGGAATGGTATATGCTTTGTGTGCGCCGACGCCAACGGTAGCATGGGGCGCTTTATTGGGGTTAATTATGTTGGGCTTGACTGACTATGGAAGCGTCGCTGGTGTTTTAATGGGCGCTTTTGGCAGCTATGTGATTTTGATGATGATTACGACGTTGTTATTTATTCCAGTAGTGTCAGACTCAGGACTTTGTGATTATTTATTTGCCAAAATTATGACTAGTAAATTGTGTCAGGGTAAGCCGTGGCGAGTAGTTTATACCATTCAAATTGGTTTGATGTTATTGTGTTTTTTAGTTAATCCAATGGTTATTTTGTTTTTAGCCTATTCCGTTTTTCATAATATTTATAAATTAGCAGGCTATAGTAAAAAAGATTTGTTTCCGATGTTTTTCAATATGGGCGTTTTGTTGTGCTGCTGTTTAGTCAGTATGAAATTTCCATGGGACGCTATGGCGTTATTGTCGTTAAATAGCATTACGCAAGCTACCAATATGACTTGTCCGCCTGTACCTTATATGGCTATGGTAATTCCTTATATTTTGATTACCTGTGGTGGTTGGTGTTTAGTGATGCGATTTTTTCCCGGCTGTGATGCGTCTAAATTAGCTAATATCAATATTGCTGATTTAGTATCAGAAAGTGGAAAAATGACGAAAATGCAAAAAACTGCATTATGGGCGTCTATTGCTTTAATTTTTGGTTATTTGTTGGTGGCGTTTTACGGTAATGCTAATGGAAATATGATACAAGTGTTGTTAAATAAGTTGGATGTTTTAGGGGTTACAGCATTAGTTATTGCCATGTGTGCGTTGATTACGGTTGATGGTCAGCCGCTTTTGCAAATGAGCAGCGCAGCAAAACAATTTTCTTGGCCGCCGGTTTTTGTCTTTGCAGCGGCTACTACACTTGGCGGCGCTTTGACGGCAGATAATACCGGCATTAGTGCATTTCTCTTGCAAGTGTTATCGCCAATTTTATCTGGTTTCAGCTCGGTGCAATTTTTATTCGTCCTTGCGGTTATTACGATTATCGCTACCAATTTGTTGAGCAATGCCGCCGTTATTGTGGCGTTATCGGCTTTCGTTGTTTCCATGTATACTGGCGGGCTGATTGATCAAACCATTATGTTTGTTGGTTGCATTATCATCTGTGTTTTAGGTGATGTCGGTGTTTTTCATCCCGGTTCCAGTGCTATTTCAGCAGTTTATCATTCGCAAGAAATGGCTTCGCCTCGTACTGCTTATACAGTTTCCGCATTAGCTTGTCTCTATTGCATTTTGACTTGCTGGATCGTCATGGTACCGTTGGGCATGATTTTCTTTTGATTCATGGTTAAAAGAATTAGCGTTAAATTTATATTTTATTAGCGTTCAGCATTTTTGATATATGATAAACATTAAAGGAGGTGCGGTTGCAGCCTCCTTTAATGTTATTGATAAAAGTATACTTCTTTCATAGAGCGACTTTAGGTTAACGAGCAGCAAATCCCGTAAATATTTGCGCTTATTGATGGAAGAATAAGCTGTTTTAAATGCTCATAAAGTTTTGTTTTCCCAGCCGATTGCATTTAGGTAAACTGCCAGTTCTATTTCTAAAGCAATTAGTAGTCCTTGAGGATTTAGCTGGAAATGACAGTTGTGATGGGGGAAAATTTTTTCCGTATCATCAACTGCCATGCCGATATAGAACATACTGCCCGGTTTTTTGAGCAAGTAATAGCTGAAATCTTCGCCATTCATTGCTGGTTCTGTGAGCCAGCGTTCATAGCCCAAAAGGTCAACGGCACGGTCGACTAATATTGTCTCTGCTTGGGTATTGACAGCCGCTGGATACCCTACCGTTGTGCTGATATGACAAGTGCAGCCATAAGCGGCGCAAATACCATTGCAGACGGTGCGCACTTGGTCAAATAAAGCGGCGCTCAGCTCGTTGTTAAAAGTGCGGATACTGCCGCCTAGTTTTGCTTCGCTGGCGATAATATTTTCTCGCTGTCCGGCTTGAATGTAAGATATGGTGAAGACTGCTTTTTCCAATGGGCTGACTTTTTCCGCCAAAATTTGATTCAGCGTTGTCGCCATAGTACACGCTACAGGTACAGGATTGAGCGCTTGGTCAGGATTGCAGATATGACCGCCTTTGCCATGAATGACAACGTCATAAGTACCAATACAGGCTGATGTAGCGCCTATAGTCGTGGCTATCACGCCCAAAGGAACCATAGATGAACAATGAAAAGCGTAAATACTGTCTACATCGTCCATTACACCTTCTTGGCAAAGCTTTAATGCGCCGCCGGGCAATTTTTCTTCAGCGCTTTGGAAAATAAATTTCACTTTTCCTTTAATTAGCGTTTGGTTTTCCGCCAATAGCTGCGCCAATGTTAGCAATGTTGCCGTGTGGCTGTCATGACCACAAGCGTGCATCACCCCCGAATTGACAGATTGATACGCCAATTCCGTGTCTTCTTGAAGCGGCAGTGCGTCCATATCTGCCCGAAAAGCAATTACCGGTCCTGCTTTGCCGCTATCTAAGATACCTACTACACTAGTACCGCTGATGCCTTCGACTATAGTGACACCAAAACGAGTTAATTGTGTCTTGATATATGCGCTGGTTTCATACTCTGCAAACGATAGTTCTGGATGCGCATGCAAATGTTGAAAGTAGGACAGCTGTATTTCTTCATAATGCGCTGCCAATGCTTTGACAAATTCTTTCATCTTGATCCCTCATTTTTTGTGTTTGCTTTTACTATAGCAAACTTCTGCCAAAGCTGCAACGGTTTGCATCTGGAATAAAACATTGTTGGCGCAAGGGTTTTGGTTAACTTTGTTTTAATTTCTCACAAAATTTAAAGTAATTTTCATCTAATAATGAAAGCAAGTCTTTTTCAAATGTTTTTTTGACTTGATAACCGACGCTATTATAATGTTTGATAATAATCACACTTATTAATGACGATTTTTTTTGATAATCTCGCCATTTTTGCCAAACAACCGGCAAATAAGCATTACTGTACCATTTTATTTCGTCAGCTTCCCACCAAGCAAAACCTGCCATTTCTTTGCCAGAAACATGAGCGGTCGTTTCTGTAGGGATGTTCTTACTAAGATATTCAGTGTAAAAAGATTTGCTGATCCATTTTTCCGAGAGCGCCCAACCCAAAATTCCTTTTATCAATGAGCTGTTTTCTGATGTATGAGTTTGACTTAAATAATCGGACACAATATTTTCTTGATTGGTAAATTTTTTTATTTTGTATTGTTTGATGCGTTCGGTCAGAAGTTGTTTTTGTGTCGTTAATAGTTTATTTTGAAGCTCATGATATAGCGGGTTTTCTCCGATAATAGTTTGGTATTCAAGCCTTTTGCGTACAGTAACATAATCAGAAATCAGTCGTCCTGCCCAAAGATGCTGGAGCATTTCTTCAACGCACTTTCGTTCATCATGATGACAGTTTATGTTACCATTTTCTGTTAGATAAGCATATTGCACTATTTCTTCTCCGAAATACCCTTCTTTTGCCAATTCAGTGGCGACCATGCCGGAATAAATATCCCGATGAATGTCCTCAGTCATTATTTTCATCCTTTATTTTATCAAGTAGATTGACGAGCAAATACTCGTTAAGTGAAATTGTATTTTAGAAAATCAACATTCCCAAAGGAATTCCTATAGCACAGCACGCAATAATATGAGCGAACAAACTGAACCAGCCTAATTTGTAGCAATCGCTTATTTTGATATATTCGCCGTTACCAAAAAGCATACCAGAGCGAGTAGAGCCAGCTGGAGAGCCTAGCGCAGCTGTCAACATTACTGCCGAAATCATCATGATGAGTTCTGGACTCATGCCTAAAGTGATCCCAACTTGGCAAAAGATAGGTGTAAATGCAGTAAGCACTACTAAATTATGCGCCACTTGTGTTAATAAACCGAGAAATATAGCGATAATACAGTAAAAGATAATGGGTGAAAAATTTGCCATATGCAAAGTTGCAAAATCTGAAACCAACTGCATAATTCCCGCATCAGGTGATTTTAAAGCATTGCCCAAAGGAACGGTTGCCGTCAGCAGCATCACTGGTTCCCATGACACCCCGCCATGCGTGGCTATCTGTTTGAAATCGAAGAACGGCTGTCCGTTAGCCATATTGATTCCTCCAGCAATGATTAACACAACCGAAATAATGCCGATAGTTCCTAAGGTATTTAAAATAGATTTTAGTGCACAGTCTGGTAAATAACCGGGAATAAATAAAGCAATGATCATACCCGCCATCAAAGCGCAAGCAAATTTTTGGTTTTTATCAAAAGTATAATGACTAGCGGCTTCGCGATAATCTCCTTTCATGTATGGTGTCATATCGATTTTCATACAGAAGCGCCCAAATAATAGCGTTAGTCCTAAAGCTACTAGATAAATTATCGTGGTCCAAAGCATGAAAGTTCCATAAGAAATTTTTCCGTCAGGTACAATGGAATTATATGCGTTTAAAGCAGTTAAACCCCATGCTGACCAAGGTTTACAAGTATCGCCCATTGATCCTAAGGCTGTGATATTAAAGATTAAAAAACCACAAAACGCACTTCTTTTTTCATAGCCTAATACTTCACATAATTTGTAAGCGCAAGCCCAACCGATAAATATTGCTGGAAAAGTAGAGGCAAAAAAACCTAAGATATAAATAACTAAAAAGAAACAAGTAATAAATGTCCACGGTTTGCCGTAAAAACAGTTTCTGCTTAAAAACCAATTCACTAAAGTATCTGTAAAACCGACTTTTTCCAACCATTTAGAAAATATACAAAATAATACTAGTAAAACAATAATATCAGAACCAAAACCCATAGACCAAACGCTTTTAATGGTAAAACCAGAAGTAAATGCCATTGCAGTCAAGCCAAGTAAGGAAGGAATAATTAAGCCGACTGTTGACCAACCAAATAATAAACCTATGAAGATAAATAATAATTGAACACCATACGGTGGGAGTGATTCAATTTCCGGCATGAAAAAACCGCCAAACATCAATACCAACATAATAATTTCACAAATGTAATGTTTTATATTGCTTTGTTGCGTGCCCATAATTTCAGCTCCTGTCTTTTTTTATGTTTATTATGGTTAATTTTGAGCCGACAATTTGTTGCTGTTTGTCGGCTCTTTTTGGGTAAATAAAATAGTTATCAACGCTTAATCTTGTTGATACTGCTCCATAATTTGATATACTGGTGCGCCTTCGCAGTTTTTGGGCATTCTAACGCCTAATAATGCCGCGACTGTCGGCGCAATGTCAACTTGACGAATGGTTCGTTGTACTGCTGCATCAGAGATAATGCCTTGACCGGCGGCGATAAAAATTGGCGATACGCTAGTATCATAATAGCCACGATAAGTAGATAACCCTTGCCCATGTTCAGTAACATGGCGTTCACGATTCATGTAAATAATATCGCCAGTATAAGGTCCGTCTAAACCGATGATTTTCGCATCGCGATTATGAAATGCCATAGCGATAATTCTGTCGCCGTTGGCATCGCGATAACGATACAGATCGTCGATAATGGCTTCTTCTACATCGTATTTATCTTTGGGGTCAACAATACCATGAGCATCTCTGCCTTTCAAATTGATCCAGATATAACTGGTTCTAATAGCAACGGCTTTAGTTTTTTCAAGATCAAGTTCAGTTGTGTCATTGCCGTTTTCATCTTTTTTCATTACTGTCCAGCCCAATTCTTTCATAATGCCAGCACTAACGCCGCCGGCACTGCCTAGACGAGCCACGGCTTTATCATGAATCTGTTCGCCATGGTCAGAAGTTACAATGATCGTCCAGCCTTCGTCTAACAGATGCATGAAAGAACCAATGTATTCATCAGCTACTTCATATGTTTTATCAATCTGCGCTTGGAAGCCTTCGGCAGGATCGGCATTCGGTTTTTGCAGGGCATAATTCCAAAATTGATGAGCAGAGTGATCAATAAAATGATGATGGCAGAAAACGACATCAAGATCCTTTTCTTTAATCAAATAATTGATAGCTCTTGATTGCCACAAGGCATTAAGCCGCCAACTCGGCGTCAAAATCTTTTGCGCAAATTCCAAACTGGTTCCGCCCATTTGTGTAAACGGCGGCACGTAACCGCAATTTTCGATAACTTCTCGATAGATAGATTTTGGTGACCAACGATCATCGCAGTCAACCTTAAAAGCGGTACTCATCCATAATCTAACTTTTGAACCGTCTTCGGCAAGTTCTAATAATTTATACCAGCGAGTTGCCAGTGTTTTTTTGCCGTTATCTAAACAATCATCGAGCACATCGGTAGCAATTTTATCGCCTTGTAATGTACAAAGTGGTTCAGATTCTTTTTTGCTTCGATAAATGACGACCGTATCATAAATTCCTTGCGTATTTTGGGTTATTAAGCAAGGGCGTTTTAATTGTCCGCCTGCTGTATAAATGGCAAATTCCAAAGCGCCTTCAGGTAGCGCAAAAGTCCAGTTGTTTGGTGTGGTAATAACGCTTTCGATTTTATCAAAGGGAACTTTTGCCAATTTGCCGCCGTCGTTAGTGATAGGATGAAAGTCAACATTTTTGATTCGTTTCATTTTATAACGGTTGAGCAAAAATTCTTGTTTATTATCTTCATTAAATTTAAAATCATCGTATTTATTTGTATTTTCTTCTGGAGTTTCTTCCAAGTCCAGTTTATCAATGACGCAATCAGCAGCGGCGTCTCCCAAATTTTTAGAGCCGATATGGTCAATAAAACGATTTTCGGTAAAATCTTTAGACGCAACGGCGTATTTTTCAATATCAATATTGGCGATGCTGTAATTAACGCTGGCAGGCTGCGTACCGTCGACGACCAAAAGATTGTCGCTATCACTGCTTGGCGGCCATGATGAGCCGGGCCATTGCCAAACTAAAGTTTTTTTACCGCTGGCAGCTGTGACATTCCACAATTGTTCTGCTTGACATAATCTGGAATCTAAGCCGTAAATAATAGTGTCAATAGCGTCAGGTGCTTGATTCCAGAAATCTGTTACACCGTGTGTGGCGGGATAGCAACCGCACGCCAATGTAGTCCATTGCGCTGGCGTAATCGTCGGCATTGCGCCCAGCAATTCAAGATCTTTTCTGGCTGCTCCTCTTTCGATCAATTTTTTGGTATTTGGCATTTTGCCTGCGTCAACCAATCTGCGTGTAGTATCTGGCTCCATACCATCCAAACCCAAAATCAAAACCTTATTGTTAGCGGACATTTCTATGACCTCCCAGTAATTTTTAGATATTGATGATTGTATATCATTGTTTTTGAGAGAATAATTGGTTTTGACAGCGCTGTCGGATAAAATTTGCCAATTCTTCTCTGTTGATGGCTTTATCATATCATTTTATTTTTTGGTATATATTCGTATTTACGAAAAATATAAATTTTTGTTGTTTATATTATCATTTATTCGTTCGCAAGTATAAGTTCAAATAAATGAGTATGACGATTTTTCAGCTGTCGATTGACGCTTAAACAAAAGAAGGCTATACTTTTAGGGAGCAATTTTAAATAAAAAATGTTGCGGGAAAGGAATGATTATTCATGAGTGATATTGGAAACGATAATATTTTTAGTCATTTCAAGACATTTAATTTGTATCATCAAGAATTTGAAGAATTTTTCTGACACGATATATTGCCAAAAAGATTTATGCCAAAAATGAAATTATTGATAGAATGCCGCCGGAAAGTCGGTTGGTATCGTATCTGCATAAAGGTTATCTTAAGTTATATACGCTTAATGCTGATGGGAATGAGATTTTTAACGGATTTATTCCAGAGTATTCTGTCATAATTTCTACACCGGGAATTTCATTATTAGGTAAATACTCGGTTGCCAATACGGAAACGGAAATTTTTTATGCATCGTTGTCTGAATATTTGACTTTCCTTGCACAATCGCCAGAACGAATTTTGCATCAAATTTACGAGCCCTATTATCGGCGTAATTTCAATGATTTGCCTCGCTATGAAACGATCAATCAATCGGCACGTTTGAAAACTTATGTATATTTACATTATTTAGCATCTCGCTTTGGTGAAGCAAAACCCAATAATCCTCACACTATCGTTATTGACAATCCGCCATCTTATAAAGATATTGCCCATTTTAATGATATTCATCCGAATAACGTGGTTACATTCCTTAATGATTTAAAACGTTTAGACATCATTCATAGAACGAAAAGCAATATTACAATTTTGGATAGACGGCTTTTAGAAAAAGAAATAGAAACGTTAAAAGATCATTGAAAAGCGGCAGAAGTGTGCTAAGTTTGGTTAAAAAATACGTCGGTTGGCGCTGTAATAATTTGCTCAGTTGAAGAGAATTTGATGAACGAGGGTTGTCGTTATCTTTTGGAGGATTTGCAGCAAATTCTGCCTGAGTAGCTCATCAGTGCTATAAAAGACGGTGGGTTATTTTGAACTGTAGCTATCATGTTGAAGGCGTGATGGCGATATGAAAGTTGCAGAAGAAAGGATAAATTTGAATGTTGCTTTTCATCGTTTTGAGATGCCAATGATGATTTATACTGGCAGTCCTGTAATTTTTCAGCAGTATTAACGAAATAGAATCAATCTATATTGGGCTATAGACAAGGACAATAGGAAAATAATAAATTATTAGTACGTACTATCATATCTTTGGGTAGAAATGTTTTATAATATAATTGTTTTTGTAACACTAATCTATCAGTATATTTTTGCAGAAAAGTTTATTAGACTTTGATAGTTGGTGATTTTATTTGATTAAACATCATTAACTATTTAAAAAAGCATGATTTTTTAGAAAGGCAAAAAGGCACAAAAAAGAGCCGACAAACGGCGAAACTTCGTTGTTTGTTGGCTCTTTTTTTGTGCAAATTAGCCTGTCTACTAAACTATA
>CATJSX010000032.1 GCA_949743265.1 uncultured Peptococcaceae bacterium | reverse complement strand
GGCAATCGCTGGGAAAATTATGTTTATGACGCTGAAGCTATTTATAACAGCACATTAGCTATGCTTGACAAGCGCATCAACGCTGTTTCTACCAATTATGAAACGCAGCGCACAAAAAAAATAAATCTTGACGTAGTCGGTGTACTCTCCCGCGAAAGCACTGGCGGCGGCTGGTATGCTTATATGCCTATTGATACTGTCAGACAGCTGGTCAAATTCACAGAGCGTAGCGAGGAGAAGAAAAATAAAAACAAAAATATCTATTCTACTGTCGTTATTTTGACTGAAGACGTAGAATACAGCAAAGCTATTTCTCAAGAATTGAGTGATCAAGGTTATTCCACCTATACGATTGCTGATAGTTTGGAAGGATTAGAAGAACAGTCTAAAGTGACGCAAGGTATTTTGGGCGGTATTGGCGCCATTACGTTATTAGTTGCCGCCATTGGTATAGTTAATACCATGATCATGTCCATTTATGAGCGAACGCGGGAAATCGGCATCATGAAAGTTATTGGTGCAACATTCTCTGATATTCGTTTGTTGTTTCTCACGGAAGCAGGACTGATTGGTCTTTTTGGCGGTATTATCGGTTTAGGACTTAGTTTTGGACTTTCTTATTTGATCAATACCATCGGCGCTGATTTTCTAGGCGGTGGAGGCGATGTGGCCACTAAATTGTCCATCATTCCTCCGTGGCTGGCTATTTTTGCTTTGATTTTTTCGATAATGGTCGGTGTATTGGCTGGTATTTATCCTGCTAATCGCGCTGTTAAATTGTCGCCGATTGAAGCCATGCGAAATAATAGTTAAAAAGTTATTTTTATTGAAAAAAACGCCTCGCCAATCGTTTTAGCGGTTGGCGAGGCGTTTTTGTTTTTTACAAGCGTTTTGGAACAAACGTCATGTTTCGTTAAACAAAAGGTATTTAGTTTAATGTAAGTTGTACAATACAAACTGGCAAAAAGAGAATTTAGCGAACAAATAACAAATTAACGATAAATCACATAAGCATAATGGGTAATAGGCTCTTGCCAAATAGTTATATGATTTAATTGGGCTAGATCGCTAACGGTCAAAGCATTAGCAGAAATGCGGCGCTTGTTGAAACGTGGTGGGTAAGCTTCACCCATCCAAATATGCCACAATTCTAGCTCATTGGTATCCTTTAGCTGCTGCTGCACATAAGCCAAAATTTGTTCAGCCCGCGCTGAAGTATATTCCCACTCCAAAATGGCACAATATGGCTTTTCGGTGTAAAAATCCAATGCCTTTTCTACTGGTAAGATAGCAAAATCGTCAGCAAAGGACTCGTGAGTGCTAAGACCTTCAAGGTCTGACCACAGTAAAACGTCTTTTTTTTCTTGGTCAAAATCATTGGTCAGCATAAAATCGGGAATTCCCTTTATTCCCAATGCTAGGGCTTCTTTAACTGACAACGTACGATAGTGTGGATTGCTCACTTTGGCAAGGGGCTTTGTTGAAGCAAAGTACCAACAACTGCTCATAATATTTCCTCCTTTTGTTGTTTCTAGTTAGCAAATATTAAAAATACCATAGGAATAAAATATACGACAACTGCTAAAATAAAAAAAATCATTGACCAATTAAACATTCGGCGGCTGTCTTTCTTTTGACGCTGCAGCAAAATGCCGCGGCTAGAACAAAAAATAGAAATGACAATCAGCAAAATAGCGATAGTTAAATATAACATATTATCCCTCCTTTAACGCTTTAATGTAGTTTTTGGGGTTGTTGAGTAAGGATTCTTTGGCGTTGTTTGATGATTTGCAATAAATCTTCAAAATGAGCAAAGTAATTCAACCGCTGTTTCCTGTCATGGTCATAATAAACGATAAAACGACGCAGACCAACGCATTCTATAGATCGGATATCAGGTAAATAAATTGCCCACATAAACAAACGATGACCAATCAAAAAATGATGCGTCACTATAACGTCCGCTTCGTCAAAAAAACGCTGTCCTTGCTCATATTCCACGCATAACAACTGCACAAGCGCTTGTCCATGTGAGTGATTTAATAAATAACGGTAGACCTTTCGTTGCTGTGGAAAGATAATTCCCGCTAATAAAATCAATTCCAGCAAGATTAGCCAGCCAAACATCAACATCAGCAAAAGAAATAAGGATAAAGAAACGCCTTCTTGGCGAAGTGGCTGCCAAAGAATATAGTAGCATAAACACAGAAATAATCCTAGTCCACTGGCATATAAACAATTTTGCTTTTTTAATAAACGACGCAAATTATCTGCGCCGCTTTTTTGGCTGTCATAAACGGATACCGCCAGATTTCTGCCGAACAAACCGGTATAAACTAGTGTAAAGCATAAAGTCAACGTCTTAAGAAAAATTAAACAAACGCCGTACAAAAACCATTGCAGCCAGCCCAAAGAAGGCAGCGCTAAGGCCGATTGCTCTAAAAACAGCGCTAACAGACAAACCAATAATACATAAAATCCTAAAATGATTTCTTCGCCGCAAAGAATTCCTAACGACAGCCAACGGTGACGACGAAAAGTAGGTATTCGTTTGCAGGCAATCCATTGGTAAAAAATTACTATCAGTACAAAAAACGTTAAAATCGCAATGATTTCTTGATAAAGCGCTGATGTTTGCAAAAGTTTATCAATACCTGAACGCCAAATCAAATTTTTATCGGCAAAAAAACTATCAGCCATTAGCGGCTGCATAATGGCCAGCGTTCCAAATAAAACAAAAGGCACCATTAACAGCAAAAAATTCGCTGACGTTTCCTCACGCCTAAGCATTTGCAAAATGGTATATAAGGGTGACGCTAAAGAAATCAACATCATGGTCAAAAATGGAAGGAGCATTATCGTACCGCCAGGCTGCATATAAAAAATAATTAAGTCAAAAATTTGTTTTAATATCATTTGTCCTTTTCCTCCTTATTCATTGTTTTTAAAACCAATTTTTAGCAGTTTGATTTTATACTAACATATTCAAAACCCTAACGTCCAGTTATTATAAGCGAGTTATGATAAAGAAAGATGTCGTTATGAAATATCCTGATTGTTAGCGCTTAGGCAATGATTATTTTTTGTTAATGAACTTTTGACATTTTTCTTAATTTCTTTTGAGGGAGTTAATTTTTAATTTAACCTGTGGTATACTAAAGGAGAAATTTGTCAACAAAGTGAGGCGCAAAAAAAATGGATAGATGGATTGAAGTGGATTTGGCTAAGCTAACGCATAATTTTCGGTTGATCAGACAGTATGTTGCGCCAGAAATTAAAATTTTGGCGGTGGTCAAAGCGGATGGTTACGGTCATGGCTTGGTTGGCGTCGGTAAGCATTTTGCTTCTTTGGGCGCTGATTATTTGGGTGTAACAGAAATTGCTGAGGGTGTCATGTTGCGTGAGGCCGGCATTAGTGTGCCTATTTTGATTTTTGCCCCTTTTTTGGCGGAAGATTTATCACGTCTGGCGCAATATGATTTGACAGCAACCATATCAAGTTTAGCTATGTTGAAGTCTTTAGGCGAAGCGGATCCTCCTTTTAAATGTCATTTAAAACTAGAAACCGGCTTGGGACGGACTGGTTTTTCGCTAAATGATCTGAGCGAAGGCATTATTCAATTAGGAAATTATCCGCAAATTACAGTTGAAGGCGTTTATACGCATTTAGCGACAGCTATGTGGAAAAATAACCAGTATGTTAAAGAGCAGATGGCAGTGTTTGAGCAAGGCGTACAACTTTTGGAGACCAGCGGCTATAAAAATTTGCTCAAACACGCTGCTAATAGTGCGGCACTTATCAAATATCCCAATTATCATTTGGATATGGTGCGCGTGGGCACTATTCTGTATGGACAAGAAGGCGGTGCTTATCAACGACAATTGGGCGGCGCTTTGCAAGATTCATGGTGTTTAAAAAGTCGGATTACAGCCATCGAATATTTGCCCAAAGGTCATGGCGTTGGCTATGAGCGGGCGTTTATTACTAAGCGACCAACTAAAATAGCTATTGTACCTGTAGGCTACAGTCACGGATTAGGAATTGAGCCCATTATGCGTACGCGTAAGTTGAAAGATTTACTGAAAGTATTAGCTAAAACTTTGCTGCGTTATGCTAATCACAACAGAATGCAGCTTTATGGGCAAATTAACCATCAGCGTGCGCCTATTGTTGGCAAGATTGGTATGCAATTAGCCATGATTGATATTACAGACGTTGCCGAAGCGACCGTTGGCGATACAGTCATATTGCCAGCGAGACGAACTTTGATAGATCCCACTATTGTAAAAATTTATCTTGACGAAGAAAAAATCAACCATAATGCTCAAAAGATATGATATAATGAGCTGAATGAAACAGGATTTTTGCTATCAAAGCAGAAGTTTAATATATTATCACTTTCAGGAGGTTATTGTATGTCGTTAGTTAATGTAGATGAATTGCTGGCAAAAGCAGAAGCAGGAAATTATGCCGTAGGTGCTTTTAATTGCAACAATATGGAAATTGTACAGGCTATTATTGAAGCGGCTGAAGAGGAACAGTCGCCGGTTATAATCCAAGCCAGTCAAGGCGCTATTAGTTATGCGGGCTTGGATTATATTGTAGCGTTAGTCAATACCGCTGCTAAAAATGCCACTGTTCCTGTGGCGCTGCATTTAGATCATGGTACTGATTTTGAGCAGGTAGTACAATGTATTGGGCGTGGATTTACTTCAGTTATGATTGATGGTTCCAAGAAGCCATTGGCAGAAAATATTGCGCTGACCAACAAAATTTTAGATATGGCGCGTCCTTTGAATATTTCAGTAGAAGCCGAACTAGGTAAAATTGGTGGAACTGAGGATAATGTAACCGTTTCTGAAAAAGAGGCGATGTTTACCGACCCTATGGAAGCCAAAGAATTTGTCGAAAAAACTGGCGTGAAATCTTTAGCGATTGCTATTGGCACAGCCCATGGACAATATAAAGGCAAACCGGAATTGGATTTTGAACGGCTAAAAACCATCAAAGAATTGGTGAAAATCCCTATTGTCTTGCATGGTTCTTCCGGCGTGCCTGATGAAGACATCAAAAAGGCTATTAGTTTAGGCGTTAGAAAAGTCAATATTGACACCAATTTGAGAGAAGCATTTACCAATGGGGTACGCAAAGCGTTAGAAGAAGCACCTCATGAAATTGATCCCAGAAAAATTTTAAAACCTGCTAAAGCCGCCATGAAAGCAATGGTTATTGAAAAAATTCGCGTTTTTGGCAGTAGTCATAAGGCTTAAGTTAATTATTTTTAGAAGAAAGAAGGCGCAGTAATGCAGTTATTTTTAGATACCGCTAATCAAGCAGAAGTAGAAGCGGCGGTTAGAATGGGTGTTATCAGCGGTGTGACGACTAATCCTTCGTTAGTTGCTAAAGAAAGCGGCGATTATTTAGCTAGATCCAAGTATTTTTGTCAGTTGGTTAATGGTCCTATCAGCGTAGAGGCGATTGCCCTTGATTATGAAGGCATGCTTAAAGAAGCCAGAGAATTAGCTGCTATTGATGAGCGTATTGTAGTCAAATTGCCTTTAACTGAAGATGCCTTGGCGGCTATCAATGTTTTATCCAAAGAAGGCATTAAAACTAACGCTACTTTGATTTTTTCCGCTAATCAAGCACTTTTAGCTGCCAGATGTGGGGCAACGTACGTTAGTCCTTTTGTAGGTCGACTTAATGATATTGGACAAGATGGTATGACGCTGATCGAAGAAATTAAAACGATTTTTGTGCAGTTTGGTATAAAATCCCAGATTATCGCTGCTAGTATCCGCAGCCCTCGCCAAGTGACGGAAGCGGCGTTAATCGGCGCTGATATTGCAACTGTTCCTTTTAAAATTTTGCAGCAAATGATCGCTCATCCTCAAACGGATTTGGGTATTGCGAAATTTGCAGCCGATTGGCAGAAACGTCAATAATTATTGCAAGCATTCAGGAAAAATTCGTTAAATAAGGAGGAGAGAGCATGGATAGAGAGTTAGTGGTAGAATTTGCCCGAGTTACAGAAGCGGCGGCTATCAACTGTGCGCATTGGATTGGTCGCGGGCAAAAAAATGAAGCAGATGGCGCAGCGGTAGAGGCTATGCGCTCAATGTTTGATACGTTGAATATTTCTGGCACGGTCGTTATTGGTGAAGGGGAAATGGATGAAGCCCCCATGTTATATATTGGCGAAAAATTAGGTAAAGGTGGTCCAGAAGTCGATATTGCTGTTGATCCGTTGGAAGGCACGAATTTGACGGCGAAAAATAAGCCCGGTGCTATTGCTGTTATGGCGGTAGCGGAAAAAGGCGGTCTTTTACATGCGCCAGATATGTATATGGATAAAATTGTTGTTGGTCCTGGCGCTAAAGGAGCGATAGACATCAATTTGACCGTTGAAGAAAATGTACGAAATGTTGCCAAAGCATTGGGCAAAGACGTGTCTGATATTACGGTGGTTATTTTAGAGCGGCAGCGGCATGAACACATCATTCAAGCTATCAAAGCCATCGGTGGTAAAGTCAAATTGATTTCTGATGGTGATGTATCGCCAGTATTGTTGACAGGATTACCCGGCGGCGATGTAGATATGATGTTGGGCGTCGGCGGTGCGCCGGAGGGCGTTTTAGCGGCTGCAGCGGTCAAATGCTTGGGCGGCGATATGCAGGGGCGGTTAGTGCCAGAGAACGACGCTGAAATTGTTAGAGCGCACAGTATGGGCATTGATGATCTTGATCGTGTATTGATGCTGGAAGATTTGGTTAAAACTGATGATGTTATGTTTATTGCTACTGGCGTAACTAATGGTGATTTGCTCAGAGGTGTCAAATTTATTGAGCAGTATGTCATTACGCACTCGGTTGTTTTGCGCAGCAAAACGGGTACGGTACGGTTTATGGAAACGTATCATGATTATGCGAAAAAGCCGCAATATGTTAAGTTAAAATAATTTATTTTTAAATTTTAAAGGGCTGCTGCTAAAATCGGTATGGCACAGTCCTTATTTTATCATTAGAAGGTGATGGGGTGTCTTACACCAAAGAAGAATTAGAACGAAAAACAATGGCGGAATTGTATCGCTTAGCCAGAGACATTGAACTGGCTGGCTATTCTAGACTGCGCAAAGGCGAATTGATTTATGAAATTCAAAAAGCTACAGCGATGAAAGAAGAACAAGGTCAGCTGATGGCTGGTGGTATTTTGGATATTATGCCGGACGGTTATGGTTTTTTGCGACCCTTGGGTTATTTGCCTAGCTATGACGATATTTATGTATCGCAATCGCAAATTCGCAAATTTGACTTGCGTTCTGGCGATAAAGTAGAAGGCTTAAGCCGCAAACCAAAAGATAACGAGCGGTATTTTGCGCTTCTGCGTGTGGAAAAAGTCAACGGTCAACCGCCGGAATCTTCGCCAGAACGACTGCATTATGATGGTTTAACGCCTATTTATCCCTTGGAACGATTAGATTTGGAAACAGCCGCAGAAGATACCTCTGCTAGAATTATTGATTTGATCGCGCCTTTGGGCAAAGGACAGCGCGGCTTGATTGTTGCGCCGCCAAAAGCAGGTAAGACAGAGCTAATCAAAAAAATTGCTAATAGTATTGCCGCTAATCATCCGGAAGTAGAGATTCTGATTTTGCTCATTGACGAGCGACCGGAAGAAGTAACTGATATTGAACGTTCTGTTAAGGCGGAAGTTATTAGTTCTACTTTTGACGAGCCGCCGGAAAAACATATTAAAGTAGCAGAGTTGACTTTAGAGCGGGCGAAGCGTGTTGTAGAACATAAAAAAGACGTCGTTATTTTATTGGATTCTATTACACGTTTGGCGCGGGCTTATAATTTGGTTGTGCCGCCCAGCGGTCGAACGCTTTCAGGCGGTGTAGATCCTAGTGCGTTACATAAACCGAAGCGTTTTTTTGGCGCTGCTCGCAATATTGAAGAAGGTGGCAGTTTAACCATTTTAGCTACGGCTTTAGTGGAAACTGGCAGCCGCATGGACGACGTTATTTTTGAAGAATTTAAGGGTACTGGCAATATGGAATTGATTTTGGATCGTCGGCTGGCAGAAAGGAGAATTTTTCCGGCTATTGACATCAAACGTTCCGGTACTCGCAAAGAAGAAATGCTTCTCAGTGAAGCAGAAGTTGCTTTTGTCTGGCAGATGCGCAAAGCGCTCAATATGGTGGATAATGCTGAGGCAACTGAAAGTTTGCTGGACGGTATGAAACTATATCCGACTAATCGGCAATTAGTGGAAAACGGCTTTAAAAATACTCGCGACAGAAGAAATTGACTTAACGATAAAAGAAAAATATACCAAAAGCTCCCATAACGCGCCCAACATTTTACTACTTTTCTTGACGATTCATTCAAACTTTTCTAAACGATTTTTCAGCGACAAAGACGAAAAACCTGCCCGTCTATCAGTTTCCGAGAAATTTAAAAAATTATATCATAAAGGCTGTTGCTTAATTAAAAATTGCCTGCCCCAAAAACAGAATGTCCTAAATTGTTTTAATGTGGTAGCAAGATTTTATTAAACAACAGCCTTTTTAGTAGCTTCCGACGTATAAGTTTTATTTAATTCCACAAAATTTATCAATGCAAGCTCAACGCTAGGCTGAAAATAGAAATAATTTTCATGCTTACTCTCGTCAATGAAATCTTTCAATGATTTGCTATGATATGATGAAAAATCATCGTAAATAGCAAATCTTACGCCGTAATTGACAAATTTTTGCAGTATTTCATCTGTTAAACAAGTACTTAGAACAAAAAAGTCTTCACAAATGGCTTCTTTATTGATAGCGATATTAGTGCATCTTGTTTGATATTCCAACGTTATCATTAGATCCAAGGCAGATTGAACGTCGGTAATCAAAGGAGCACGACTATTGATAATGCAAACGGTTGTGTTAGAGCATTGTATAATTTCTGTATTCATTTCCTCCTATTTGATAGTTAAATGATGTACTAAAATTGTAATGTTTTTTGGTGATGAATCTTATATGAGACTATCATTTTGTTGTATTTGTGATTGAGTGAAGTCAACTTTTTGTTAGGTCACATTTTTCCTCAAATAGACAGACCGTTTTACTCAGAGATATGTTCCAGTCCTTGACTTAAGATTGTAAAAACGTGTTCATCTGCTAAAGCATAAAAAACCGTTTTGCCTTCTTTACGAAATTTGACTAGACGACTACGTTTTAAAATGCGAAGTTGGTGGGAAACGGCACTTTGTGACATATTGAGCAGCTGAGCAATATCACAGACGCACATTTCACTTTCTAGCAGAACGTACAAAATTTTAATTCTGCTGGGTTCGCCAAAAATTTTGAATAACTCAGACAGATCATAAAGCACATCATTAGTAGGTAATTTTTGACGAACATCGTTGACTAAAGCAACATTGGCGTGCATATAGTTGCTTTGGTCTGTTGATTGTTTGGGCTCCATGGTTAACCCCTCCTTAGTCCAGACGACAGCATAACTAGTATCATTATTATACCGCCAAACAGAACAAAGTCAAGCAGCAACAGTTTAGATTGCCTAGCATGATGATTTCAATTTCAAATTTATCTTTTATTAGTGTATACGTAGAGAGTTTTTTGTAGTCTGTGTGATTGTGTTTTTTGATAACATGCGGTTTTTGTTTTGACAATCGTATTTGCCAATAGCTAAGTTCTTCAGCCAGTGTGCTTTCCAAAAGAACGAAATCATGTCATGTAGAACAGACAGATGTAGCTGAGCATTTTAATTTGCAAAATTGAAAACGCATAAAACTGCAATATTCCTAGCTTTTATTTCATGCCTAAAAAAGTCTTGCAAGATTTCTGCAAGACTTTTGCAATAAAAAACAGCTGTGGCAATACCCGCCAAAGCTGTTTTTTATCTCATTTTCGCGAGTTAATTTACTTAACTACAGCAGGTTTTTGAACTGTGGTTATTGATTTTTTCTGTAGAATAGTATGAGGTACGATTCCTTAGTAGGGAATAAAATATAATACTCATTTGTTCTTTACATTTAACTTTATGAATGGTATCGTAACAGTATTTTATATAAATGGCTAAATTAATTCGTTTGTTTGCGTACTAAAATCATATCAATGATAGCTAAAATCAGCACAATAATACCAAAAGCGATATAGGTTCCTTCTATATTACCACTAGTTAGCTTGACAATAAGCGCTTGATAATAAGGGGAAAGAAATTGCCCTAAATAGATAATGCTAGTAAAAATTGCCGAAGCAGCAGCGATATGTTTTTGAGGTAATGATTCTGTAATTTTCATAGTAATTGTAATAGGAAATATGGCCGATATCATAGTAGTTACACAATAGCCGAATGTTAACACGCCTATATTGACGGGGAATGCATAAATAATGAATGCTAATGCGCCTATCAATAAGGTAACAGTTGTTAACCATTTTTTTAGCCACTTGCGCAAATAAGGAAAAGATACACTAGCCACAGCCATCACTAGCGTTCCTATACCGCTGATAAAACCGGCTTCGACAACGCCGCCTAATTGATGAGAAGCTAGGTAAAAAGCAATGGTTGTAGGAATAATAAAGTATTGTGCATAAATAAAAAATATAGCGATATAACCAAAAATCAACTGAATTGGCAACACTAATTGGGAGCGTTGATGGCTCTTAGGTGTTTGAGATAAAGTTGTTTCTTTTGGCTGATCATAAGGAATGAAAAAAAGTACACATAACAGCACAATAACGAAAAGACCATACAAAAGAAAAGTATTTCGCCATGTCATAGTCAATAAAGCAATAAGAAACAACATGCTAGTCGAAATCAACGCGCCTAAACCGGTATTTAGACCGAAAAGTGTAGCTCGTTCATTTTCTGGATATTCTGCAAAAAACGTTGTCTGCAAAGGCATTCCTAAACCCATACCAAAGCCCAACAAACCACGTGCGATTAAAATTAAATTAAAATTGTTTAGAAATGCTGGTAAAATCCCGCCAATTACGGCACAACTGATGCCTAGTAAAAGCAAATTTTTTCTTTGAACATTATTGACCAGCCATGCAGAAACAGCCAATCCCAATAATAATGTAATAGCTGGCGTTGTTACAACCATAGCGATTGAAGTATCGCTTAACGTAGGAAAATCTTTGGCAAAATCAGTCATAACTGGTGAGATCAAACCAATGCCAATAACATTTATAATCCCAAGTAAAAGCAATGTTAATTTTTTCATAGTTACGTCATCCTTCTTTGTTGAAATTTATTAAATTTAATATACTATATTTCTTATGCAGATGCAATTTAGGGTAGACTTTTTTCACTTAAAAGCACAAAATAGGCGATTCTATTGAAAAGAACCGCCATCTTATTATTTCAATGATAGTTATCAAACAAAAAAAGGATTTTGATACTGATTTAATAAACAAATATACTATTAAGTAGCGGCATCATCACAACCATCATTACTATAGCAACAATTAAAAATAATAACCCAAATATATAAGCATCTTTACGTACCATTGTTTCGTGTCCAAATACCATACCTGCCATCATACTGCCAGCGGGCGTTACATAAGCGCAGGATAACATAACGTACATTGTAAAAAAACATACGTAAGGATTTCCACCCATAGCAATAACGATTGGCGCAATAATTGGAATGAAAATCGCTCCCATGACGATATTGTGCATAAATTGAGTAATAAAGCCCATAAAAAGCATAGTGAGTAAAATTAACACCGTAACGTTTAATTGTGTTAATAATGGCGCCACAGTTGCAGTAATAGTTGCTGTAATGCCTACTTCTGTTGATTCCATAGCTTCTGCTAGAGGATAAGTAACGGCTAATAACATCAGCATAGCCCACGGCATACTATTAAAACATTGCATTAAATCGACAAGAGGTTTGCCTTCTTCTGTACGCCAAATTAAAAAGATTGTCATATAAACGATGGTCCAGCCAATAACCCCTAAACTGTTGCAGAACGCTGCACCAGGCAAAGTAGGAAAGATGGCAGGAAGCATTAAAACAGCAAAGTAGAAAATCAGCAAAATAAAACCTGTTTTCTGATAGTTATTCATTTTATATTTCCCGTATTCTTGACATAATTCCTCAGTTGTTGTAAAGTGAGCTGCTTCTACTTTGAAAATATATCTGCTAATTAAAATCATAATTAATATAGTAGCGACAATATAGATTTGTCCACAGACTAGCATAGGGAGTGGTGGAATAGACAGTTCTGTTGCTCGAGTGAAAAATCCACCATATAAAATAACACCTCCATAAAATGGAATCATCGCTGGCGCTGTCATGCCAACATAAACGATTAAGGCAATCAACATATTTAGTACTCGAGATCCCGGTTTGTAGCCATTAATTTCACCAACTTTTAGCGTGATAGTCCACATCAAAAATATAGCTGCCATCCCACCGTTAAATATCCCCATAAGCCAAGCAGCTGCACAAATAGCCGTAATTAGAAACCACGGTCTACCAATAAAAATTTTTCTGCTTAATATCCAGTAAGCAATACCATCAGATATTCCAATCTGATTTAGAGCCGTTGCAAAAGCAGCTGGCAACATAGTCATTAAAAAAGTGGGATTGCCAAAGCCAGCCGCAAAAGCTTCTGTGGCAGAACAATAGCCAGTCATGGTTAAAGTAGCAAAACCGAAAAAACTTACCCAAAGCAAATCAATAAAAATCCAACCATAAACGATTCCTAAAAAAACGCCTAAAACTTTCATGCCTAATGCTGTAATTTGTCCAAAAGGTGGGAGAAAACCAATCCCAAAAGTAAGGAGAAGCATGATTAAAATATGAATATAGACTGTTGTATTTCTTTTTGCTGTTATTTCTGACATAATGTTCCCTCCAAACATAAAGTTCATGATTTTTATTTGCAGAGCTGTTTTTAGCGATAGTCAGACGATTATAAAAAATATAATGACAACCATGATGGAAAATATCCAATCAAGCTGTCTAAAAATGTATGAATTATTAGACAAGTAAAAAAGAGCCGAAAAACGGCGAAAATTCGTCGTTTTTCGGCTCAAAATGAACAATCTATCAAATCATAGTTTGTTAGATTGTTTTTTCTAGTATTTGATAAACTGGTGCCCCTTCACATTGAGCAGGCATAGGAACACCTAAAATTGCAGCTACAGTAGGCGTTACATCAATGGTACGTACAACACGATCTGTGATAAAATCTTTCTTAATGCCTACGCCAGCAGCTAAAAAGGCTGGTGATACAGAAGTATGGTTTTCGCCTTTAAAAGTGGATAAAGAATCGCCATGAAGACGGTTATATCCCTCTTCCAGCCAATAAAGAATATCACCGCATTCTTCGCCGCTTAAGCCAAGAATTTCTGCATCTTTATTACGCAAAGCGATAGAAACGATACGTTTGCCATTTTGACGGTAATTATATAAATCGTTAATAATTTGTGCTTCCAACTCGTATTGGTCAGCGGGATCAACAATTCCTTGCGGATTGCGTCCTTTGATATTAAGATGAATATGATTTCCTCTATTAGCAACCGCTTTGGTTTTGCTGTAATCAATTTCGCGTAGTTCGTTGCCTTGTTCATCTTTTTTCAGCACTGTGTAGCCTAGTTCCTCCATAACACGTATGTTACAGCCAAAGCCATCGCCCAACAGTGGAATATCTTCTTCTGGCGGGACTAATAAGCCATGGTCAGAAATAATTAAAATTGTCCAGCCTTCGTCCAAATAATGTAGGAAAGAGCCAATATATTTATCGGTGCAGCGGTAAGCCCATTCGATTGCTTCTTCATATAATGAGCCGTGATTGCCAATTTTAGAACGGTCTTTACTTAAATACCAGAATAAATGACCGCAAGCATCAACATTATGCAAATGAGAAAATACTACTTGATAACCTTCTGTATCAATCAAATGATTTAAAGCGTCAGCTTGCCATTGACTATAAATATCCCAACAAGGTAAGAGTACTGTTTTGACTAAACTTTCGTTGCGCGCTTCACTCATAGAAGTGCCAGGTACTGGACCAACCGCTTCAATAACGCTCTTTTTCAATGATTTAGGATGCCAAAGCAAATCTTTGTGGATATCTTTAGCGGGACCTACCCATAAGCGTACTTCGCTGCCATCTGGAGCGATATTTAATAAACGCATATGACGATTGACAGCGATGACTTCATTATCTTTGGTCAATTCGTCTATAATATTTGGTACCATTTCTTCGGCTAATACCACCATAGGTTCAGCGGTTTTTTTGTTTTTATAAATTGCTACACGATTGTATTTTCCATTTTCATCGCATAATACTAAAGCCGGTCGTTTGGTTAAGCCGTTGTTGATTAAAATAGTAAATTCTTTAGCGCCAGCTGGAAGATCATTTTCCCAACCAGTTGCCGTTTTAATAGGAGAATTAACGATATCTATTGGAAGCATGTCAGCAGATAAATCGCCTTCATGTTCGCTGAAAATCAAGTTTATCATTTCCATAGCATTGGCGAAATCGCTTTCGGTGGTGCTTTCAGACTCTTTTTCAACCGGCACATCGTTAATAATGCAGCCTGCTCCAGAAGTATTGGGCACTTTGGCTTGGAACAAAACGTCAGCAATTTTTTCAGAAGCATAAATCAGTTTGTCATCATCAACGATACAATCGCCGTTACCAATAGCGTTAGGTTGGGTACCATCAACAACATGAAGTTTATCGCTTTCTGAGCTTGGCGGCCATGAACTGCCGGGCCAATGCCACACCAAGGTTTTTAGCCCTGCTTCAACGGTTACGTTCCATAACTGTTCAGCCTTACATTTTTGTGAATTCAAATTATACTCAAACATTGCCATATCTTTTGGCGACTGCCCCCAAAAACAGGTAATGCCATGAGTTGCCGGTGTGGCGCCAGTTGCTAGAGAAGTCCACATTGGCGGTGTAATAGTAGGCACCCCGCCCAACATACGTAAATCTTTTCGTGTGCTGCCTGCTTTGATAAATCGGTCAAAATTTGGCAGTTTTCCTTGTTCTCTATAATGACAAAGCAGACTAGGATCCAGACCGTCAACTCCCAAAATTAAAACTTTATCATTTAATGCTTTCATGATAAATCCTCCTTTTGTTTTAGTATTTTACTTCCTTGTATGTACTTTATAGGTTTTTTTGATTTTTGTCCAACAGTGAAAATTTGTTGCTGTTTGTTTTGTACAGGGCTTTTTTTGTTGCACGAATATTACACAAAAGATAACATATAAATGACATGGCGAATGATTGCCCAGAAATAGTAAAAGCTAGGCATTACCTAAAAATATTTTTAAAATCCATCTGAAAAATTGGATAAAAATAAGGATTAGGTCAAGTTAATTAGTGGAAAGATAAAGAGATGTTCTTTAAGGTTTTTAATACGCTTAGCATACGCAACAAACCCCTTGTTAAATGATGCCTTAGACACATTTAACAAGGGGTTTTCTTATAATTTTAGAACGAAACGTTTAGTTCTCACTGCCATCATCAGTTTCAGCAGCGTCAATCGCATCTGCTTTGCGTTTCATCGCTAAAACACATTTTCTGCAAACCAATTTGCCTTTATAATGCTGCATATTATCAGCGCTGCCACAAAAAATGCAAGCTGGCTGATATTTTTTTAAAATGATATTTCCATCGTCGTCGACATAGATTTCCAATGGATCTTTTTCGTCAATTCCTTGAGTCCGCCGAATCTCAATGGGAATAACGACTCTTCCTAATTCATCGACTTTCCTAACAATTCCTGTCGATTTCATAGCACATTCACCTCCTTATTAGCATATTTTTAATTCATTCACAATCATTTGGTTTAATTTAATTTAGACTTAGCAGACGTTATTTCGTTTGCACATAAATATTACCAAATTCTTCAAGATTAGTCAATAGTTTTCTTTAAAGGAAATTTTTTTGTCACAAACTTGCGAATAGGAACTGTTTTTGACGAAATTTTTTGCATCATATAGACTAATAATAAGGTAGTGCAGATCATTTTTATCAAAAAATGACCGGTTGCATAAAACAACCGATCAGAATACAATGATTTTTGACAAAAAATGCTTTTTTGAGATGTTGTCAATTTACAAGAGTTTTATTGATATTGAATGGTTAATCAAAAAAGTAACGGTGTTCTCAAGAAAAAGAGAACACCGTTACTTTTTTGATAATAAACAGTCTTTGCACAGCTCATTAGCTTTTGCTTAAGCTAATATTTGATATATGGGTGCGCCTTCACATTCTTTGGGCATTCTAACGCCTAAAAGAGCGGCGATGGTGGGTGTAATATCGCATTCGCGAATAACGCGTTGAGTGTAACCTTTTTTCAATCCAGCACCAGCAGCGATAAAGATAGGCGAAAGTGATGAATCACAGCAAGCCACAGAAGTTGAAAGAGCGTCAGCATGGACGCGATTATTGCCTTCTTTGAGGAAGAAGACCAAATCGCCGCATTCGGGACCATTCATACCCAAAAGAACAGCGTCGCGATTACGCAGTACTAAGCTGACGATACGACTGTTAGTTCTCGGATCGCGATAGCCATAGAGTGCGTCGATAATTTCGTCTTCTACTTTGTATTTATCTTCTGGTTCTACGATACCATGTTCATCTCTGCCTTTAAGGTTGATCCAAATATGATCGCCACGAACCGCTAAGGCTTTGGTATGTTCCCAATCAATTTCTCGTAAATCATTACCGTCCGCATCTTTTTTGACAGCAGTAAAGCCTAGTTCTTCCATAACGCGAACGCTGACGCCGCCGGGATCGCCTAATAGTGGCGGCACATCTTCACGCACCAGCAAACCGTGATCAGAAACGATCATCAGCGTCCAATCTTTTTCCAGCAGATGAACAAATTCTCCAATGTATTCATCTGCATCCTCATAGCATTTTTCAATCAATTTTTCATAATCGGCAGGAACATTATGATCGGTTTCACGCGCATCATGTGCATAATGCCAGAAAATATGTCCTTGCGCATCTATCATGTGCAAATGAGAAAAGATAACTTCCATTTCTTGTTGTTCGATCAAATAATTTAAAGCGTCTGCTTGCCAATGCATGTAATTTCGCCAAACGGGCTGCAATAATTGAGTAGAAAACTCGTAATTTTTGCCGCCTAGTTGTGTAAAAGGCGGGACGTAGCCAACATGGCTAGTAACATCTTGGTATAAACTTTGCGGATGCCACCGATTATTATTGCGAATATCGTAAGCAGTACTAGTCCACATACGCACTAACGAACCGTCTTTAGCAATTTCCAATGCCTTGAAAGAGCGGGTAACATCTATATTTTCGCCGTTAACGTTGACTTTGTCCAGCGTATTCATAACCAGTTCTCCCTCGCGCATGGTAGCATAGGGTTGCATTTCTTTTTTGCTCAAATAAACAGCAACCGTATCGTATTCTCCTTGCGCATTAGGTAAAATCAAGGCGGGACGTCTAGTTAAGCCGCCGGAAGTAATGATGGTAAATTCCAGAGCGCCTTCGGGAGCGTTTGCCCAATCGTTGGCGACTTTAATGGGCGAATTGACCAAATCGAAGGGCGGTGTGTCCAAGCCAACTTCTCCTTGGGCATGAGATAATTCTACGTTTTGCAGTTGATTCATTTTATGACGATTTAAACGCCCGCTGGCTAATTCATCGTCATTTTCTTCTTCTAACTCTTCAATAACACAGCCGGCACCGGTTTTGTTAATAAATTTTGGGCGATATAGTACTTCCTTGAAATCTTTGTTGGCAATGATATATTTTTCAAAATCAACATTAGCGCTGCTCATTTGTACAGCTGCCGGCTGCGCGCCGTCGACGACGTATAAATGAGGATTATCAGAAGAAGGCGGCCATGAAGAACCGGGCCAATGCCAAACAAGAGTCTTTTTGCCGGCTTCTGCAGTTACATTCCATAGTTGTTCCGCTTTGCACATTCTGGAATCCAGATTGTAAATGATGGTATCCAAATTATCTGGATCCTGATTCCAAAAGCAAGTGATGCCATGTGTGCCGGGATTGGCACCAGTAGCTAATGTGGTCCACATGGGCGGCGTAACAGTAGGATGACCTCCCAGCATAACCAAATCTTCTCGGCAAGCGCCGCTAGTTACTAATTTTTTGATGTTGGGCATTTTCCCTTGATCCATATATTTTTTGGTCAAGCTGGGATCCATGCCATCTAATCCAATAACGAATACTTTATTGCTGCTCATGATAATTTCCTCCTTGTGTTTGTAAAAGTAACGATTTGTTTTTTCGATGAGTTTATTATAAAGGTTTGCTCAATTAGTTAATGTTGCGGACAACAACTTTTGAAAAAATTTTTATGTTTTCTATTCAATTATGGCTGAAATTCTTGCTGCAAAATGATTAAGACTAACTTATTTTGCATAAACTTAAAAAAATCTGTTTTAAGCCTTCTTGAGTCATTAGCTTGCAAATGCTCGCAAATTCTCACTTTTTCAATAGTTTTTGACCATATCTGACCTTTGCTGAAAAATCATTTGGCAATTATAATAAGTTTAAGGTCAATAAAGGTCAAAAACGAACTGCTTTTAGAAATGATTTGCGTTAATGATGATTTTTTCTATATGCTGACTTTGACAAGAAGGTGATAACAAATGAGCAGCCTATCAAAAGAAATAGAACAATATTTGAAAGAGCTCTTAAGTGCGGCTAACAGCGGTGTGCTGGAGATTCAACGCAATATGCTTTCAGAGTATTTTCATTGTGTGCCGTCACAAATCAATTATGTGCTGAGTACACGCTTTACGCCGGCACAAGGCTATTTAGTTGAAAGCAGGCGAGGAGGCGGCGGCTATGTGCGCATTGTTAGTTTGCAGCTTGATGATGATGATGATTTAGAAACCATTATCAATACGGGCATTGGTCAAAAAATCAATGAACGCAACGGTGAGGGTTTGCTTGATTATTTGCATCGGCAAGGTCTGCTGACTGCTCGTGAAAGTCGATTGATTGGTATTATATTAAAAGATCGCGTTTTGGGCGGTGTAGAAAGTAAGGATGGACAACGCGCTGATATGTTGAAATATTTGCTGGCTGCTTTGAGTTTGGAAGATTATTAGCGTCTGCTCAAAAGCGAAGGTTATTATTTTTGGAGGTGTATAAAGATGTATTGTGATGAATGTAAAAAAAATCAAGCCAATATCCACTATACTAAAGTGGTCAATGGTCATAAAGAAGAACGTCATTTGTGTGAAGAATGTGCCAGAAAGTTAAATCTTGACAACGATTTGCAAATGCCATCATTTCCGTCGTTTAATATGATGCCTGATTTTCCTTCATTTGGAATGCTGCCTGATTTTTCTATGGC